>CAZEPC010000045.1:0-8704 GCA_964513765.1 uncultured archaeon | reverse complement strand
AATCTGTTGGTCTTCGTGTTCATGAATGGTATATCCTTTTTCTATTCTGTCAAAATATGGCTCACTGGAGAAAATATGGAGAAGCTTCCCTTGAAACATGTTTTGAAATCCTCCCCTCCTTGCTTCATGGGATTTAATTATTCTTTTCATGTTGTTGAGTTCCAAAAACTTCCGTACATCCCCCCTAGAATAGAAAAAATACCCATGAAATGCCTGTGTGAGTGGATCTCTGAGGTCATGTTCTGTCGAATCGTTCCATCTGAGTTCCATATAAATATCATAGATCTTTTCCTTCTCCCTCCCCGCGGTCATTTTTTCGATTGAGGAATGAGGTTTAGGGATTTTTCGATATTCGCCTATTTCATGATAGAATTTCGGGATCCCGGCATGAACACATACGGATCTTTGCCGGGTTATTGCTAACAATGAGAGGTGATCATATACCTCCTCCATAACATCTAAAAGTCTTTCCCTTTTTTCAAATCCAAAGATCTGCAATTTATCCAAAAGGATCGCGTAATAGCCGAATGCTTTATTTAGGTAATAATCCTCATGATTTCCCTTTAAGAGTAGAACTCTTTTAGGCCAAGCTAATGCCATCATAAGTAAAAAAAGCAAAACCTCGAAGGAATGCTCTCCCCTATCTACATAATCTCCCAGAAAAAGAATTGAAGATACTTTCTCCTCCAAGAATGGACGGATTATACGCTGCATGGATTGGAAGTGTCCGTGAATATCTCCTATGATTAAAACATCATTAAAATTAGGATGATATTTTGGAAGATTGACAATATTTGGAATCTTTTTGTACACATCAATAAATTTATAAAAAAGCTGAATTAATTGGGAGGAATTGAGAGGGTGTTTGAAGATGATCTGAGGATCTTGTAGGTATTTCAGACAAAAATCCGGTATCTCTCCCTCTAATTCTCTCATTTTCTTTTTATGTTCCTGTTTTTTATGTTTTTCTCAAAATCGTGAAGGTTCTATTATTTTATTTATTATAAAAGTACGTCCCGGTGGCCACTTCTTCATAAGGACCAATTTTCCAGACCTTATCCAATTTTTCATTGGTTTTCATGGTTAAATCTCCCCCTCTAAGGTGGAATAATACTTCTTTCTCCATTCTGTCCGTTAAGTTTCCCGCAATTAAGGCTGCTGAAGCACCAGTACCACAAGCCAATGTCTCACCTGCTCCCCGTTCCCATACTCTAAATTCTACCTCGTTAGGGGAAATAACTTTGATGAACTCGGAATTGACCCTGTTTGGAAAATATTTATGATGTTCTAAACCGGGACCAATCTTTTCCAAATCTAAATCTTCAATTTCATCCATAAAATATACGGCATGAGGATTCCCCATGGAAACCGCCGTGAATTTTCCTTCAAAAAGATCGGTCTTAATGGGATGTTCAATAATAATATCTCCGTCTAAAGTAACCGGAACATCTTCGGGCTTAGTGATGGGTGTTCCCATATCTACTTGTATTAGACCATTGTCCAATATTTTAATTCCAATCCTTCCAGCCAGTGTTTCTACACTAAACTCCTCTTTATCCACTATCCCGTGATTATGACAATATCCTCCGACACATCTTACGGCATTTCCACACATTTCCGCCTCGGATCCATCGGGATTAAAGATTCTCATCCTTACATCATGTTCTTCGCTGGGAAGGATTAAGACCATTCCATCCCCTCCAATCCCAAAGTGCCTATCACTTATTGATTTTGCTAAATTCTCCAAGTTCTCAATTTGTGCTATATCATATTCAAAACCATTAATATAGACATAGTCGTTTCCGATTCCGTGCATTTTAATAAAAGGAATTTCCATCTGCATTTTTATTCTAGTATTAAAAAGATCTCGTTTTATTTGTTTTTTTTGCCACTTATTATCAATTACCAATTTTAGAAAATTAAGTACCCCCTATCGAAATTTCTTTAATTCGTGAAGCCTCGCTTTCCATTCTTCGCTTTTTAAGATTTTCTCTATTTCCTGCTGAAAAGCCATCGCCTCTATTTCAAACGAAATCCGGGCATGGGAAAAAAAAACTTTATCGTACACCAAGGAATCTTTTATGCTTTTAAGATATAGGAATAGCAATTTAAGTGGATGTCTCCGAAATTGATAAATGTGATAAATTTCGTGAAGTAAAAGTGCCAATCCCTTGGGGGTGGATAAATCAAATGAGTTCCCGCAATGAATTCCTGGCTTATTAAGAATGCCTTTGCCCCAGATTTGAAAATGAAGAAACATAAAACAAGGTGTAGTGGTTATTTTTTCCATCTTTTTGTTTCCTATTCTCACTTTCTCGGAGCTGATCCTTCCCGAAGGAAGGCAAGACCAGGGTGTAATCCAAACCCACGCCCAGTTCATTGCCTTAAGAAATAAGTCCTCATTCCATTTTACCCTTACGTTTTCTGCTTGAGAGAACTTTTGGAGGAGGTTTTTTGCATTCTCTTCCTTGATTTTCAAATTTTTCCAATTCTTTCCACTCTGAAACGAGAGCAGTGTAATCTTTGTGCTTGGAGAAAGGTCAAGCCATCCTTGATGAGAAGAGAGATTTTCAATAAGTCGTTGGGTTAAACCAACCAAAAAGGGGTGAAAATGATGTTGGTTTTGGGCATATTGTTCAATTCCCATTTCTTTAATGGGTTGGAAGGATTGAGTGTTCATTTTAGGATCCTTCTTTTTTATTATATATCCAAGAAATCTTCTATTTTATCCTTGCTGATCTTTTTTATTTTCTTATAATAAGATATTTTGACTTTATCCTTTATGTCCTCGCCTTCTTGCCTCAAAAGAATTTCCAATTGATCGCCAGCATCCATATCGATATTTAATTCTTTATTGTCCTCGATTTTATCTTTCATTTCAAATAACCGAACAAAGCCGTCTGCTTTTCGAGTTAACCTTTCATCTTTTTGGTCAAGTGCGTCTTTTAAGTTCTTTGCACAATTATTACAGACAAATCTGGTGATATTTGCGTCTTTTTTATTTTTTACCATTTCAAAAGAATCCTTAACTTCTTTTTCTGGCTTTTTTGGTTTTTTTTGTGGCCTTTGTCTCTTCTTTTCTTTCTTGGATTTTTTATCCTTATCTTTCTTTTTTTGAACATTATCCAGAGGTCCCCTTATGGGTTGATTTTCTTTTTCTGGGATTTTTCTTCGAAAATATCGGTAAATTATTTTCTTTTTCACCTTTGGAATATCATTTCGGAGGATAACTTTCAGCTGTTTGATAACTTCAACATCGAAATATGCTAATTTTCTGTTTTGAATGCTTTTTCTCTTGCCGTAGAGTTCTTTAAATGCGGGTACCTTTCGTTTAAGCCTTTTATCTTTTTCCTCAATTGCCCTTCTTATTTTATTTGCACCTGTTTGCATAAATATTGCCACGGTATCAGCATCCTTTAGGGAGCGAACCTTAACCAAACCCATTTCGTAATCGGGTTTTTTTTCTTCTTTCGTTTTTTTTCCTTCTTTCATTCCTTTCCCTTTTTTCTTGGTGCGTTTCTTTTGATCTTCCTGGGTGAATTTTTTCGTGTGTTTTCTAGCGATATTCCTTTTTTTTTGTGCTTTTTCCCCTAGCTTTTTCTTTTTTGGCTTTTCATTTTTTGAAATTTTCTCGGACTCTGAGGTTTTCTCCACTTTTATTTTTCTTTTCTTGATTCTTTCCTTTAATTTATCAATTTTTTCTTGGGTTTTTACAAGATCCTTTTTCTCTTCCTTTAATTGTTCGATTTCTTGTCTTTGTTTCCGTATGGTTTTTTTCTTCTTTTCTTTAAATTCCCTTTCAATCTCATGTTCTTTTAAGATCTCATCTACCAGCTTTTTTCGTTTCTTTTGTTTTTTCTTGAGTTTTCCTTGTAGGATCTTAATCCTTAGATTTAAATCATTAATAATATCCTCTATCTTATTTATATCCTCATCTAAACCAATTATGCGGGGATCAGAGGTAATAATCTCAATTATTTTTTCTTTTTCTTCTTCTTTTTCCTTCTCTTTCTGTCCCTTAGGTTTCTCTCCCCTTCCTTCTTTTCTCCTTTTTTCCTTTTGTTCTTTTCGGGTTTTGTAAAGTAAATTAGGGGTTTCTTCCAATTCTTGTAAATCCAATTCGCTCTCCAAGTATTCATATACTAATTTTACTGTATATTCACAATCGATCATAACTTCAGGAGGGTCATAGGGAGTTTCTATTTTATAGGTTTTTCGGAAATCCAAATTCGGCCTTAATGTTTCTAAGTTATATGGTTTAACATTAACTAAAGGCTGGTCCCGGTTTTTTGGATCATATACTTGAAATGAGGTGAGATGAACAAGAAAATCAGTGGGATTTTCAAAAAATACCTCAAAATTATATTGATCTATCGTTTTTAACCTTTTTAAGTTAATGCCCATCTTGCATTGGGTTAGTGCACTAAAATCATAAGGTTGCAAGGAACCTGGTTTTTCATAGGTGTATTTCTTAATGAATGTTTGGAGGGGATTTAAGGAGATAATTTTTGCATTGGGAAGTTCTTCAATATTTCTTGTGGGTTTGAACTTAAGGGATATATTCCATACGGGTGTTTTTTCCGACTTATTTTGAAGAAGTATGGCTCCTATTCCATCCCTTTCAATAATTTCCAGCTTCAAAGGATTTGCAATATTTCTATAGCGATATCGTTTAACTGGTGTTATGTGCTTTTTATGTAGGGATGTGCTTTTGGGAATTGGAATGAATCCATTAAGATGATAAGAAACCCCTCTTTTTTCCCGTTTCTGAAAACTTCCCATATCCCATTGCTTAACATAACAATCATCATCCTCAGCAAGAACCTCTGGGCTACTCTCCTCGGTTTTACTCATTTCAAACCGCTTCTTCTGGCAATCAGAGATTTTTACATTCTTTATTCCAATTACACTGGCATTCTCAACTTTCCATGTAATCTCCCTTTCTAAAGTACCCTCGAGGTTCTTAATCTCTTTGCTGTATTTGATGACCTTTCTATGGCTTCGGTCTTCTTTTTCCCCATATTTATCTAATTTTTTATTGGTATCCTCTATAAGATTCTCCAGATGTCCCAAATAGATAGTTTTCTCCCTGATATCCGATTGGATTTTGATTAACTTTTTTCTAAACTCTATTTGATCATCAAAAAATGTCTGTAAATCCTTGATTAGCCGTTCTGAGGTTCCCAATGTAATTGCTGAAACGGTTTCTTCAATGATATAAAACTTTTTCTTGAATATCTCTATAAATTTATCAAATTCCACAAAAGATTCATTAATTGCCCGGATATTGGACTTTCTCACATCTTTTGAGAGCTTAGGGAGGATATTCTCTATTTTTTTTAGGTGGGATTTGGATTTTTTATTGATTTTAATGATATATTGTTTTTTCTTTTTCAGATTTCCAATTTTTTGTACTTTTTTAATGATATCTACAATTTTTCCGAAGGTTTGTATTCCTTTTTTAAATTCTCCAATGATACTGAATATCGCGGCGTTACTATTATCTTTCAGCTCATTTTTTATGTAAGGGATGGTGCTGTGAATGTTATCGAGTGTCTTATACATTATATTATAAGTTTCCGTTGCTACATTTTGATTTTCCACAATTTCATCGCTTAGTGCCTCAAAAAAAGATCGCAAATTTTGCCGTTCCACTTCAATTATGTCCAATCGTTCCCTTAACTCTTCTTCCTTCAGATGGTAATTATCAAGATCTTTCCTTGTTTTATCTATCTTTTTTTGGAGTCTATTTCGCAGTGCCTCTAACGTGGTTTTGTCCTGTTTGCTCTTAAATTCTTCCAGTATATTAATTTCTTCTTCATAATATTGCTTTTTCCCGTGGAAATCTGCGCTTTTTTTGGAAAACTCCTCGTAGTTATCCAAAACATTGTTGCATTCGCTATAAATATCTTCCAAATCGGAATATTTTTTTATTGAGTTTGTTAATTTAAGTTTTTGTAAGAGAGTATTAAAGGTCTCAAAGACCTGATGGATATCTTCTACGAAAGCATCAAACTCTTTTCCAGAATCCTCAACCGCCTCCTTGGTGCCTTTTTGGACTCTTTCTGATACAATTTTTATCGATTCATCAATGTTTTCGGAAAGCATTTCAAGGGTGGAGGTAATTCCAAATATAATATTTTCTAATTCGTCTTCGTCTTCCATTTCTCTTGCTTCGGCCAACGTCTCCATAACTTCTTTGAGGTCGTTTATAAAATCTTCAAATTCTTTAGTATTCTTTTTGATATTCTCCTCAATGTTAGTGATCATAGATTTTTTAAGGGTTGCTATAGAGTCATCAATAGATTCAATCAACCAATTAAGCGTTTCGATGTGCAGAGTAATTTGTTTCTTGGATTTCGATTCTAAATCTATTGATTCTCTAATTCTTTCCTTAGATATGGCTATTTCATCAAATTTTTGGGTGAGATAAAAATTTTGTTTCTCGGATTTATTCTCATATTCCACAATTTTCTCATTAAGTTGGGAAATTTTCTTATTTATCTCTGTTTTTTGTAATTTAATCCGTTCTTCCTGCTTTGATCCCAGCCTTCCACTCAATTTGAACCCTCACTTCTTACCTTTTTATTCTAAAATTGATGAAATAAAACTTTTTTTTTTGAAAAAAAGATCAAATCCAAAATTCCTTTCATCTTATTTGGATTTTAGGTTTTTTGCTCTTATAGATTTTCGGTTTTTTGGATTTTTTACGAAAGATGAAATTTTTTTATTTAATTATTCCAACCAATTTGGAACCTTTTGACCCCGTAAGAGATCCTCAATGGTTTCTCTTTCTCTCACTATGGCTGGTTCTTTTTCCTTTTTGATCATTACCTCTGCAGGTCGTGGTCTTGAATTGTAAGTGGATGCCATGGAAAATCCATACGCACCAGCATCCAAAACAGCCAAGTATTCTTTTTCTTCAACCTTTGGAATAGTTCTCATCTTCCCTAATACATCTCCAGACTCACAAAGCTGTCCCACAATATCGCATACGATTTCATCCCGTTCTTCATGCCGTGTTACGGGGATAATTTCATGGTAAGAGCCATAAAAAGCAGGTCTAATTAGTGTATTGAATCCAGTATCCACTCCGATGAAGATTTTAAATCCGGTATCTTTATAGGTATTGACTTGGGTGAGAATAATACTGGCCTCGGCACTTAAATATCTTCCGGGCTCAATTGCAAAGATAGGGGATCCCAAATCCAATTCTTCGCATTTTTTCTTGAATGTGTCGGTTAATAGATCTGCATATCCCTCCAGATCAAGGGGTTTTTGGTCGGTTTTATACGGGATTCCAATCCCTCCTCCAAAATCAAGGAATTCAAATTTAATCCCCTTTTCTTTGACCACTTTTTCCACAATCTCAAAGTATTTGTTGATTGCTTTTTGCCAAGGTTCAATCTCTAATACGCCCGAACCAATGTGCATATGTGCACCAAATCTTGTGAATCCATGATCCAAGGCAATTTGGTATGCTTCTAGCACTTGTTTTTCGAATATCCCAAATTTGATATCTGGTCCCGCGGTTATGGTATGGGAACTATGTCCCGCTCCAAATGTGGGGTTGATCCTAAAGGAAAGAAGCGGTAATTGTTGGTCCCTTTCTTCGCAAATCTTGGCTAACCTCTTTATATGAGAGATGGCGTCCAAGTTTATCATAATATTCTTATCAAGGGCAAACTTGAGTTCATCATCGGTCCAATTATTGCTGGTTTGTAAAATGTGATCGGGTTGAAAACCTGCTTTTAGTGCGATTTCAACCTCTCCAGATGAAACACAATCTGCATATGCGCCCTCTTGCTGCAAAACTCTTAAAACAGCAATATTCGTATTTGCTTTCACGGCATAATGAATCCGAGTATTTTCATATCTCTTCAATAATAATTTTTTCAGATTTTTATAGCGACTCCGAATAAGGACTTCATTGATAACATACAGGGGAGTTCCATATTTTTCTGCAAGCTTTTTTGTTGATTGTTCCCCAAAATGGAGAACTCCATCTTTATATTCCAGATCTTTATGTTTCAACCAATCAGTTTGATCTTTTGTCATAAATTTGTGAATTTAGAATGGGAAAAAAATGTTATCTCCTTTTATTCTGAAAAACGCTATGCAGGGTTTTTTCTAAATCTTGATATCTATAGGGCTTTTGCAAAAACCCAGATAACTTTTTTCCCCTGAAATTAGTCATAATGTCTTGTTCACTATATCCGCTTGTTAATATTACTTTAATCTCGGGATTTATCGATCTTAACCTTCGATATGCCTCCTCTCCATCCATTTTTGGCATAGTCAAATCACAGAGAACACAATCTATGTCATTTGAATGTATTTTAAAATACTTCAATGCCTCCTCTCCGTTCTTTTTGGTAATAACTGTATGTTCCATCTTTTCTAACATTCTTTTAGTGGTTCTCAAGACGGTAGATTCATCATCCACAACTAAGATTCTATATTTTTTTTGTTTTTTTATGGCTTTCTTTTTCTGTTCCATTACTCTTTGTTCCCTTTTCCCCTTCTTATATCTTGGAAAAATTATTTTAAATGTACTTCCCTTCCCAAGCTCACTATATACTTTAATCGCGCCTTTATGTGCTTTCACTATACCTAAAACTGCGGATAATCCTAATCCCCTTCCTGTGAATTTTGTACTAAAAAATGGATCAAAAATCTTTTTTTGAGTTGTTTTTTCCATCCC
>CAZEPC010000044.1:0-18366 GCA_964513765.1 uncultured archaeon | reverse complement strand
TATTTTAAAATAGGCTTCCTTATTAATGAAATCCTTAACGCTCACTTACTTTTCTCGGTTATCCTGATCCAGATCCATAGAAATCCACATGAGTAAAAGAGGCCCGATCCAAGCAAAAAGTGCATAAAAAAGCAGCCCAAAATCATTTTCATAATTAAGCGAGCGTGATCCAATTCCGAATATAAGTCCATACACCAACGCCCCAAAGAAAAGCGAAGTAAACCATATTTTCTTTATTGATTTTTTTTTATTCATCATCCAAATCAATATAATCATAAAAATCAATCCGAGAATGAGATAAAATTTCGTATCAAACCAGCTCAAGCTATTCCACCACACACCCTCCGCCATTGCGTTTCCAGTGAAAAAATCACTGAGAGTGTATGCATATTCCGAAGTATTTGGAATGTAATAGGGAAAGACTCTAATGGTGTTGTCCAACATATCCATTCCGAAGTGGTTCATCCCTGCTGCAATAATCAATAATAAGGTGTGGGTGTAAGATATTGGGGCATTTCCATTGATTTTCCCCTCTTGGGTCATATATCGAAAAATTGTATAATAAATTCCCGCAAACAGAGGTGCCACAAGAATCCACCCCAAAACTGTATGTAAGGTCCCATTAATTCTATGAAACATCACCGATTCCCAATAATCTCCGGAGTAAAAAGGACTGAGAATCTTTGCAAAATCGGGTCCGATAAAGGAATTAAGGGCGAAAATTATGACATGCTCTTTTTTAAACACTTTTTTATTGGATAGGTATTGATTTCCTTGATCTTTATTGGTAATCGTGAAAAATATGAGCGCTAACGCACCTCCTACTATGCTGTGGGTAATTGTGGGCATATATAGAAAAAGAGATAAAAATATTTTAAGATATTCTTTTTTCTGTTCCTTTCATTTTTTTTTTCTCCCGTTTATTCTCTCTATAAAGTTGGTTCTCGAAGGCAAAGGGTTAAAAAGGAGAATTTTTTATTATTCTGTTATGAAGCGATTTCAAAAAGCTTTATTGATAACATCAATTTGCTTCATTCTTACTTTTTCTTCCATACAAATTGGTCTTGCCTCCGCAGCGGAAATTCCTGATTGGGCACCCGATGAAGAAGAATTGGAGGGATATAGTCTTCTTTGGGAAAACAGTACGGAATTTGAAAACTATTTTGATCCAGAAGCGGAAAATATGACGGCATATGGACAATTCTGGTATAAAAATGGGAGTCAAAATGAATTGGTTTCCATCGTCGCACTTCAGATGATGGAATTTGCCCAAAAAGTATGGGATGAAGAGATTGATACAGATAATCAGTATATGAACATAGCATTCCCTGATTTTGAAGGAGATAATATTTGGGATCTTTTAGTGTATGTCTTCAATATGACTGGTGAAGTAGAGGATATTACAGCGGATATGGGTTGGGATCATGCGGTAATTATGAATTACAGCGGAGGTTATTTCCAGCATCTTATTTTCGGGACCATCGACACTAAGTTAGTGGTTTCCTATGCTCTTTCACTCGAAAATAGTTGGTTTACCTGGACCCAAGAATATTTAGCTGATTATTACAATTTAATTGGGTTTGCATTTACCAATATGATCTCCAATTTCATTTCAGCTATACAAGCTTTACAAGATGCCGGTAATTTGTTCTTTACCTCTGAAATGAGTGCTCCGATGTCCGCGGCTGAAACAACCGATGTTGAAGAGTTAAAAACATTTACTAAGAGTGCGGGAGATACAATTAAAGCTGATCTCGGTGGTGGTATTGATGGCGCACCAATGATTTGGATGGGTATTCTAAGCACACTCACCATCGCAGCAGTAATTTTTAGAAAAAGAAAACACTAAGTAAAAAATTTTAAATTTATTTCTTCCTTCACTTCTCTTTTTGGAGATTTAAAGGAAATTTTTTTATTTTTCGATTTTAATTTTTTTTAGTTTTCAAAAAGCCTTCTAAAAATCCAAATTAAACACTTTTTTGAGTCGTGCGATATGGGATTGTTTTCCTGCGATTGTTTTTCCCCTGGAATCACTAATCTTTGCCACGGGCTTGTCATTGCATCGGACCATTTTTAGCACAATTTGAAAGGAGGTGTCTTCTTCAAAATCATTCAACAAATTGGTTCCAATCCCAAAGCTAATACTAATCCTCCCCGCAAAATATCTCCATAGATCAATGGCGGTAGGCCAATCCAACCCGTCCGAACATATCAGCGTTTTGGTGGTCGGATCAATCCCGAGTTCTTTATATCTTTCAATGACCATATCTCCAATTTGTTTTGGATTTCCTGAATCTTGACGCACTCCATCGTAGATCTTGGCCATATAAAGATCAAAATCATTCAGAAAGACTTCGGTTGTGATTGTATCGGTAAGAGCGATCCCGAGCTGTCCGCGGTAGACTTTTTCCCAGAGTTCAAGCATATAGTTTTGACTCTCCCTCAATGAAACGTTTTTCAAACCTTGCCCCGCTTCGACCCATTCATGGGCTTGTGTCCCTATTGGTTTTAACCCTAATTCTTTGGCATACATCACGTTGCTGGTACCCACAAATATCTCCTCTGGGACCTTCTTTTTTAGTGTGCTCAACACCAATTTTTGCCAATCTTTGGAAAATCTCCTCCGTGTTCCAAAATCCACAAAGGAAAAAGGTTGAACTTCCATTTCTTTCCCATCTCGAACAACTTTGTTACCCAAATCATTCATTAAATCAATCTTCTTTTGAAGACGCTTGAATCCGGATGAGTGATCGTCCGCATGCAAATCAGAAAATTTATTGCGGGTAAAAACCTCGGAGACAATCGCCAAGAGTGGGGTTTCAAAGAGAATTGTATGAAACCAGTTTCCTTCTACCGTGATAGAAATATGTCCTCCCTTTTGTTTGTCCTCACGAATATTTATGTTATCCCGATTAAGTTTAAATCGTTCATGTCCTATATATTCCAAATAACTTTCTTCCATAAATGGGAGAGTCCTTAAATATTCAATTTCATCGTTTGTAAATCTGAGCTGACACAGATGATCAACTTCCTCCCTTATCTCATTAAGGAATTGTCGCAAATCAACCCCCTCGGTGCGGCATTGGAATCGATGGGTTGCTTTTACATCTTGGAGGTTTCCTAAAAGAACCCCTTGTTGCATTGTGAGTTTGTAAAGATCGGTGTCCAGAAGACTGTCAATTATATACTCATTTTTCATAATTTATCTTTCCGTTCTGAGTTTGATGTGATGGCTGCTTATTTAAGTTTATGTGCTTATTTGCTAAATGGTTTTTATTTCTTTAAAAGCTTAAGATTATAATCCCAAAATTATATGTTCATTCCTTCTCTCTTAAATAAAATGTAGTTTAGTCGAATATAAGCAGAGATTTTTATGAAAAATAAAATTTACAGAAGAGAAGAAAAAAATATTCCTCTATAGGGGTTTGTTGCTTGGACTGCGATTATTCAAATCTATCGCTTTTTCTTCTTGGGCCGTTGCGTCATCTGGTAGGTTCCCGGTTTGGGTCGATATAATGTGCCCTCTTGGACCCATTCCTCTAAGGCTTCCTTTATGAAACTTTCTTCTAACCCTTCAATGATAAGGGGTTCGGCGATATCCTCGAATTCCAAGGGTCCAGGTGTCTCCATCTGCATCTTTTTGATATGATCCAAGATCATATTGAACATCTTTTCCTTCTTTCGGGCGCTAGCCGATTTCCCTGATTGTAAAATATCTACATCATAGGTCCCGGTTTCCTCATCGTAGCCAATGTCTTTGAGGTGTTGCATTTCAAGCTCCAAAACGGCTTCCACATCATCAACTGTAACTTGTTCTTTGAGTGCCATTTTCGCATATGCCTCGCTCATCCGGACGAGGGACTCTAAATTCCTTGCTACAATACTGACGGCGTTCGAATCTGGATTGGAATTTCTCATCTCCACATAAAACTCCTGGATCCGCTTGGCAGCCTTCTTTGTAAGCTTTGGTTGAAAATTATTTTTGGCATAGCGTATATATTTTTTAAAGAGCTCAATCGGGATGATATCATCCTCATTTTTCTTTTTTGTGCTTTCGGAGGAATCATCCTCTTCCTCGCTCAGCATATCCTCTAAACCCTCCATATGATTCTTCAAGATATGTTTGGCAATCCTTTCATCTCCGTCTTTATCAGGTGAATCAATTACTTTGAGGATTAGATCAAACCTGGATCGGATTGGGGGACTGAGATTGATATTCTCTAAAGGATGGACATAATCATCCCATCTTCCTTGTTTTGGGTTAGCGGCGGCAATAATTGCAGTTTTTGATTGTAATGTCGCCACAATCCCTGCCTTAGCTATACTAACTGTATTATGCAATACCAAACCATGGCTAATAAAACATTCTGTTGGTTCAATAGTGACGTCATACACCCATTTTGTCTCAAGCGGACCAGCATTTGCCACTTTATTTTTTTCTTTTATCCTCAGCCATTTAAATTGGGAAATATTGTTTATTTTTTGGAGCAACGATTTAATTTCCCTTAAATGATTCCGGTATTCTTTTGCAATCTTTTTAAGAATTTTTGTCTGTTTCTCTACCTTATAACTACCATTTTCAGCATGCTCAATGGTTGAAAGAGAAACATTCGCGATTTTTGCGATTTTTGCTCGGGAGAGTTCAATCATATCTCGGAATTGCTTGATTGTTTTTTGTTTTCTCAAGTTAGATTTAATCTTTCTAATCTTCTTTTTTATGATTCCTAATTTATTTTGTAGGATTTCTCTGCTGATTCCTTGCTGATGTTTAATATATCCATCAAAAAATCCATCATAAGATATTCCAAGCATTTTATAAAGCTTTATGATGAGATTGGCAACCGAATATGGTACCATATTATGTATTTGCTTGGAATTGCGATTGTTCGCAAGGATTTCTTGTACTCCTTTATGTGTATGTAAATGGGGGATTATTAGTTTTAAAAATTTATGCATACTTTCTACCCGAATATAAATTTTATATATTAAGCGTGTGTGTTCTTTCTTTTTACCAAATGTGTGCTTTTCCTTCTTACTGAATGGGTGTTCTTCTGAGTGTATTTTGCTATGAATTCCGAGGGTGAGTAATAAGTCTTGATAATCATAAGCTAGCTCAATGCTGCTTGTTTTATACCCAAGAGTATCTCCCCCCACTTCCATATCTCCATCTCCATCAAAAGCGGCCTTTAGAAATGCGATCCTTCCCGATTTCTCCATGTTGAAAATCTGTTTTGGAATGCGTTTCTTATCACTTTTTTTCATTATCTCGGGAAAATTTACATCCAAATAACGATATAATGTAGTTGAAATTATCTGAACTTTTTTTCTGGTTTTGCTTCCATCAATTGTTTCTATATCGAATGTATTTCTTATATTTTGAATCATATCAGAAATGCTTCTTCTATTAAGATCTGAAAGCCCAACCTCTGCCGATGAACCCCAATGGGCAAAACCATTTGAGACAAAATATCCCAAAAATGTTGCGAGCTCCTTGTTTAATACCTCGGGCAACATTATGGTCTTGTTATCCTTCTTTGCTCCCGTTTCTAGCTTTATCGGATTATTGAGTTGAGAAGAATTTTTGGAAAATTGTGGGGAATAATCTAATTCATTGACTCCGGGTATAAACATCCCCTCTTCAGAGTCTATTGCATCCTTTGTTATTATATTACAATCTTTATCGATGGTAAATAAGGGATGTTCGGGGGTTATAATTATTTCTCTTCCATTTCCCGCCCTAATTTTGATGAATTGATCTGGTGCTTCGTGCCGACTAACTCTATGTACATGAATATCCATAAAGTCCTTGAAGTCGGTAGAATGAACTTGATAATCTAATCCTTCCATAGCGAGTATTTCACAATCTTTCCCGTGAATCATTCGTTCAGGATATTTTTTGAATAATGAATCTACGAATTTTCCTATCTTGACGGTGTGTTTATTTTGAAATGTCAATTCAAAGCTTGGATGATATGATTGCTGTTCCATCGCCTCATGAATCGCAGACCTGTCTTGCACGCGCATCTTATCAAACTCATCGATACACGCACAACCTCCCGAAGCCAACACTAATGCACCCGCTTCCAATTGCATTCCAACATTATCGTTTTCCTTGACCACCGCTGCGGTGAGTCCTGCAGCAGAGGCTCCTTTTCCGGATGTATATATTGACCGGTATGCTATCTTTGAACAATTCTGGAGAATCTGAGATTTTCCGGTACCTGGATCCCCGATAAACAAGACATGAATATCGCCCCGTAAAGTACTTCCGTCTTTTTTCTCCTTTCTATTTCCACCAAAAAGAGAGAGCGCAGAGGCCATCTTCAATCTATCCCTTCCAAGAATTGAGGTTGCAATGGATCTGGCGATCTTTTTTTGAATGTTCGGTTCCCGGGCGAGGGTGGTTATTTCCTTAATATCTTCTTCGGTGATATCTCCGTCATCTTCATCACCCCGAAGACCTTCGATACTATTTACACCTAAGTGTGTATTAAAGATCTTTGATTTTGCCCCCTTTCTTCCATCTTGGGGGGTAGATTTATAAATACCCATAACCTTAACCCGTTGTCCAGGAGTCGCCGAGCTAACAATATCATTTTTAAGGATTGCCAGTACTGTTTTAGGAATATTTCCCGCCTCTAGCTCCTCGGGTGCTTCCTGTAAGGTAATTAATTGATAATCTACAAATTTGGATTGATCTGTTTTAATTGAAAAATTACGTTTGTTATTGCAATTTGGATTGGAACATTCTTCCGGTTCAATGATTTTAAGACCATTTTGGGGGATAAAAGTGATGTTTCCACATAGCTGACATTCAAAAGCGGCATTTGCTATTTCCGGTCTTACATTAGATGCCCTGATTATAATTCCTTTCACGTAAATAAGTTTATCGATATGTCTTGCTCGGATCTTTTTTAGCTGTACTTCATTTGAGTTATTTTGGGTGGCAATTCGAACAAAATAATCCTCGTTTGCATTAAATGAACCACCCGCTTCGAATCTTAAGAGTGTTTTCAGTGCATCAACCGCGTCCATTAAGGCTTCCTCCGGATAGTTCCGTAAATAATTCGCCAGAGGAGGATCGAAATTCAAGATATCCTCAAATAGAACCATCAGAGAATGTTCTGATTTTGCATACATTTCACTTATTTTTTTTCGGTACTTGAATTCATTGGGTGATTCCTCGAATGTTCGAAAGAAGGTTTCAAAATCTGCTACTGGATTTGAAGGGGGGTTGCTGCTACTAATGACCATTTTGTATCAATATTCTCCCAATTATTCATGTTTTTCCTAAAAATACCAGATTAACAATAAGTTAATAATCATTGTTTACTCTGGCGTGTATATAGTATTTTTGTCGATTAATTTTAAATGTTCTTATTAAGTATCCCGTTAACAAAAACTTCTAATAGGATGTTATAGGGATATTAATCCATTAATCCCATCAAACAAGTAATAATAATCTTTTTTAATAAGAAGGACGAATAGAATTTTTTAGTTTTTTCAAAGTTTATGGTAAAATTTTTTCACAGCTGTTGATCCCATCATTTTTTATTGATGGATTTCGTTGATTTTTTGTAAAAGAATCGTGCAAGATCCCTTAATTTTTGAAACTCTTTTTGTATCAAGGAACATTTTGTTTAATCATAAATATTCTTTAAAGATCATAATATGATTCGTTAAGTTTGGTGCAAAAAAATGGGTGCAAGAGACAGTTCCAATAGTGGTAATGCTTCAACGAGGAAGAAGTTAAAGAGTTTATTTGCGGGTCTTAAATCCAAGAACTTTCGGAGGAAAAACGATGCGATTGAAAAATTAGGAAAGTTCAAGGCTACGGAAGCGGTAAATAAATTATATGATGTTTTAAAAGATACAAATTGGAATTACAAGCACCGGATCGCTGCCATGAATGCGCTGGCAGAAACGCAAGACAATAACAGGTTCAAACAAGTACTTAAAAATATTGTCGATGATCCATCAAAAAACCGGGAATTACGCAGGGCTGCTCTAACCCATTTAGCCGGAAGGCGGGATGAGGATTTAGTTGGGCTGTTCCGAAGGAGTTTACACGATGAATACCGTTTCATTCGATTTTGGGCTGTCCGTGCGCTCTTAAAACTTAAATCAAAGAAGGCCGAACGAGCCCTCATTCAAGCTCTCGGAGATAAAGACGAGGAAATTAGAAAAGATGTGTATATGCATTTAGAACATTCCGGTCCCGAGTTAGTCCCATTTTTAAAGCAAGCATATAAGGGTCCCGATGCAAATAAGTTTATGCGGTGCGGGATCATGGGGTTATTGGGTCGTATTGGAAAAAGCGAAGCTTTACCCGTAATGCTTGATGCATTGAGTGATGGGAATGATAGGGTTGTGAGAATAGCCATCCGTGGTCTTGGTAAAAGCCAAAATATAAAAGCAATTGAACCCCTCATTGACCTTTATACTAAAGAAGAAAAATATTCACGATTTATTGAAAGTTCGTTATATAAAATAGGCAGGGCCGATATCAACGGTGCCGTGGCTTTTATGGGTGTCATTCTTATCGATACAGATGATAAAAATGTGAAAAAATTAATCGTTGAAACCCTCAAAAAACTGGTACCAGATAGCATTTTTGCAGTTGGAGAACTCAAAACCGATCCACAATTAAACAAAAAGGCAATTGCCGTGCTTGATGATTTGATGGATAAGTTAGAACAGACAGACTGACTGCACTTCTATTGTCCTTATACTTCAACTTCGCCTTTTTTAAGTTTTGCAATTTCCTCATTCTCCAATTCTTTCCACGCAATTTTTCCCACTAAGGTGGTGGGGAGTTCATTACGGAATTCAATTTCACGCGGGCTCTCCCATTTCAATAAATTTTTCAGCCCGTATTTTTTAATGCTGTTTTTCGTCTGGTCTGATTGCGTATTTGAATCTTTAAGCACCACAAAAGCCTTAACCCTTGATCCTTGTTTTTTATCCGGGATACCAATCACACATACTTGTTCAATTGCTTGGTGTTGCCTTAGAGTTTCCTCTACTCGTTTCGGATATACATTGATCCCACTTACTTTTAGCATCCGTTTTTCCCGAAGTTTGAAGTAAAAAAAGCCATCCTTATCCATAGTTCCGATGTCTCCTGTATGAAGCCATATTCGTCCATCATCATGTTTTTTAAGCGCCTTTTCCGTAGCCTCTTTATTATCAAGATAACCTAACATAACTGCGGGTCCGCTCACACAAATTTCTCCCTCCTCCCCCAGATCTGCTTCTTCGACGCTGTTTCTCTTTACTATCTTTGCCATCATGTCTGGAAACGGGATTCCTATACTTCCCTCCCTATAATAGTCCGGGTTGGGAGGTAAAGCCATTATCGCGGTCACTGCTTCGGTGAGCCCATATCCCTCATTAAGCGTGACCGTCCCGTTATTTTCTCTTACAATCCTTTCAAATTCGTCTTTAACCTTCTTTGGAAGAGTATCCGCCCCGCAATAGGCTGCTTCCAAGCAGTTTAAATCAGTTTTGTTGAACACTTTACTATGTGTTAGGGCTTCAAATAAAGTCGGCACGCCAATAATAAAGTTAGGCCGTTTCTTCTTGATGAGCTTGGCGACGGTCTTGGGTGTGAATATGGGGACCAGGATGCTTTTCCCTCCCACCATGAATGCGGCATTCACACACACTCCCAGTCCAAAGCCGTGAAAAATTGGTAATATGGCCAGCACGGATTGAGTGTGATTTAGGTTCCCAAAGGCGCACACCATCATTCCCTGGGATATCATGTTATAATTTGAAAGTTTAATGCCCTTTGGAACTCCCGTTGTTCCACCTGAGTAGAGAATTATGGCTAAATCATCTGCCTTAACTTCGGCCGCCTTTACTTCGGGATGTTCACCCTCGAGTAAATCCTTATACCAATATATATTCGGATCATCGGGGATGGGGGGGACTTTTCTTCCTTTTTTGAGCCAATACCCGAATTTCAAGAGGGGGTTGGTGAGATAATCGGTTGCTTTAGCAACAATAATCTTTTCCACGGAGGTGTCCTTGATGATCTTTTTGAATTCTTCATAAAAAATATCCAAGGTGAGAGCAAATTTGCTTTTCGAAATGTTCAGATACATCTTTATCTGGGGTGCAGGGCTTAAAGGATGAATCATACTGCAAACCCCTCCTATTTTATTGGCTGCATATACGGGAACTATTCCATTGGGTGCGGTAGGCATGGAGATGGTAATCACATCACCTTGTTTCATTCCAATTTTTGTCAACGCATTTGCAAAAGCATTTATTTCTCCTCCAAAAGTTCGATAATTCTGTTCATTCCCCATAAAATCCCATGCAATTGCCTCTGGGTGCTCCTCAACAGTCTGCATCACCCTTTCATAGAGGCTTACTTTTGGGTAATTAATCGTTTTGGGAATACCGTCATAATATTTTAGCCAAGGTTTTTTATCATAATACATACAGATTTGTTATGTGGTGGCATTTAAATACTTTTACATTGTGAGGAAAACTCTTTCTTCAAATTTTTTATATCCAGTGTAAGGACTCATGGTTCTTCAAAAAAACGGCGGCAAATTCGTGTAAATGGAAAAATCAAGAGTTTATTTAAGTACCACCAATTTATACATATGAAAAATAAATCCCTAAAAATATTCGGGATTGTAAATTAATTTCAAAAGTATGCACCAAAAAAGCTATTATATAAGAAAAAATTGTGATAATAATGATAACTGAATACGGAGAAGCAATTATTGATTATCAAGATCCTGTTAATTTAGTTCAATCTTTTGAACAATCGGCTAAAAAATGGCCCAATAATGAATTATTCGGTGAAAAGGATGAGAATGGAGTATATCGCTGGATAACCTACAAGGATGTTCAACAAAAAATAGATCAAATGCGGGGCGGAATTGCCTCGCTGGGCATTCTTCAAAAGAATGACGTTGCGGGAATAATTGCGAATAATAGAAGTGAGTGGTTCATTTGCGAGAATGCCATTCACGGCTTGAATTGTACATGGGTTCCCATGTATGAAAAAGAATTATCGTCGGTGTGGAAATACATCATCAATGATGCCAAAATAAAAATATTATTTGTTTCCACTCCCGAAATTTACGAACAGGTAAAAGATTTTGTGGATGAAATAGAAAGTTTACAGAAAATTTTTGTGTTAGAGGGATCGGGTAAAAACTCATATAACCATTTGCTTGATCTTGGCGCGAAAAACCTGGTGGATTCCGTTCAACCAGATACCAACGATATAGCGGATATTATCTATACTTCCGGTACCACAGGTGAACCAAAGGGGGTATTACTGTCCCATGGTAATTTGACATTTTGTTCGCAATCCGGATACCATCTTTTCTATACTTTAGATGAAACGAAAACCAGCCTTTCTATTTTGCCTTGGGCCCATAGTTATGGGATTTCCGCAGAGTTACATAATTGGATTCAATTCGGAGGCGCTATTGGAATTGCCGAATCGACAGATACAATTGTTGATGATATTGTTAAGGTAAAACCTCACTTTCTTATCGCCGTTCCAAGAATTTTTAGTAAAATCTACATGGGAATATGGCAGAAAATGGAACAAAAAGGAGGATTAGTTTTCAAACTCTTCAAAAGTGCGGTAGATGAGGCGGTTAAGAAACAAAAAACCGGGAAAGGCGGCTTAAAGTACTGGTTTTTCGAGAAAACTATTTATAAGCTTATAAAAAATAAATTGGGTGGCCGATTAGAAGGGTCCTTAACTGCCAGTGCGAAAATGAATCCCGAAATTGCCTATTTCTTTTTCGGAATGGGTATTGAAGTTCATGATTGTTATGGCATGACCGAAACAAGCCCGGCACTCACAATGAACCGACCCGATGATTATAAGATTGGGTCTGTAGGCAAACCGGTGGAGAAAACCAAAATTGTAATCGACACAAGCATGTGTGATGATGAGGCAGGTGAGGGTGAAATTTTAGCGTTTGGACCCCAAGTGTCAATAGGCGGATATCTTAATAAACCCGAAAAAACGGAAGAAATGTTCATTGAAAGGGACGGAATCAAGGGAGTGAGAACCGGTGATAGAGGTCACCTTGACGATGACGGGTTTTTATACATCACTGGTCGATTTAAAGAGGAGTACAAGCTGGAAAATGGGCTCTATATTCATCCCGCCGATATTGAGGAAAAGATAAAACTTCTACCTTGGGTGGCAAACTGTATGTTATATGGAGATGGAAAACCCTATAATGTTGCTTTGGTTGTACCTGACTTTGAACTGTTGGAGAAGGAAGCGGAAAGGTTAGATCTTTCTAAGGATCCAAAAATTTTGATCAAAAGCAAGAAGATCCAAGAGCTCATCGGAGGCGAAATCAAAAATCATCTTAAAGGAGATATTGGGGGATATGAGATTCCTAAGAAGTTTGTTTTCATTACCGAAGATTTCACGGTAGATAACAAGATGCTCACCCAAACCATGAAACTTAAGCGGGCAAAAATCTTGGAAGAATATGGCGATTTGATCGAATCCCTCTACTAATTTCTTTTTGAATAAATTTGATCACAACATTTGAACAGCTTTGTGCATGAATTTCAGAAATCAAAGCCTTTTTTTGTTAATTTTTTTTTACTACATTGATAATTATGTCACAACCAAAAGTTATTGTTCTGGGTGGTTGCGGAGTAGTTGGTACTGCATGCACCAGAACATTGGCCAATGATGATACCTTCAAGGAAGTTATCATTGGGGATATTGATTTAGATAAGGCTGAAAAGCTTGCCGAACAATTAGGAGAAAAAGTATCTGCTGTGAAGGTGGATGCAAATGACAAGGAGAGCATTCGAAGCGCCATTAAAGGAACCGATATGGTGGTCAATTGTGTGGGTCCTTACTATAAATTTGAAAAGATTATTTTACCGGTGGTAATTGAGGAAAAAATCAATTATGTCGATGTAAATGATGATACAGGTGCCACATATGATGCTTTAGATATGGATGAAGCAGCAAAGGAAGCGGGAATCACCGCTCTCATTGGAATGGGCTCTAGTCCCGGGGTAACAAATTTACTAGCCCATTACGCGGCGACCGATTTACTCGGAGAATGTGATTCGATTGATATGTTTCATACTCATGGCGGAGAACCAAGCGAAGGTCCTGGAGTTATTGGTCACCGATTCTATTGTATGTCCAACCCAGTACCTGTATTTCTAGATGGGGAGGAAAAGCTGGTTGATCCGATGGATAGTGAATCCTTGGAAGAAGATGTTGAGTTCATCAATTTGGAAGGAAAATATCATGTGTATCCCTATCCGCATCCCGAACCAATCACGATGCCCAAATATATCGAAGATATTAAGAGGGTTACCAATAAGGGTAATGTACTCCCCGAGGAATATTATGAATTGACCCGAAACGTGTTTGCGGCTGGATTGGACAGTAAAGAACCGGTCAATGTGAAAGGGACGCAAATCACTCCATATGACTTTGCAATTTCTTATCTGATTCAAGAAAGGGAAAAGATCTTGGAAGAGACGAACTTTGGGAAGGCCAAGGGATGCGTGAAGATCGTTGTAAAGGGAAGAAAGAAACGAACTAATGAGGAAAGAACCTATATATTCTCCTTGGTATCGGAAGGTGTTGGGGAAGGAAAGGGCTTGGGCGAAGGAACTGGAACTCCCGCGGCATTTGGTGCCATTCTGGTCCAACAAGGAAAAGTTGATGCGAAGGGCGTAATTCCTCCAGAAGGTGGTGTAAATGCAATGGATTTCCTTCAATTGATGAGGACCACCTATAAGATCGGAAAAGGCGATGAGGAATCCAAATCTCCGTTAATCTTTGAATCCATCGATGGAGAAGGAAACGTAAAACGCATGGAATTCTGATTTCCCCTAAAAGGGATGTATATTTTTTTAACCTCCCAAAAATTCCACTTTTTTACTTTTTGACATTTGCATTTATTTTTTTTAGCTGAACGTAACATAATACATTATGGACAAAAGTCGTCATAATGATGACAAAAAACTCACGAATGAACAATATATTCCCGATTCTAATTCCTCTAACGATAAGATTCGGGATGATGAAATAAAAACCTCCGTGGATACCGATAAATGGGAGAGGCTGGGATATCATCGGGCTTTGGGGGGCTGGTTTTATAATTTAGTCATAATGCTTTTTACTTCTGTAGTTAGTGTCCTTATGGTGGCATTCCTAACCGATTTGTTATATCCATTTCCTGAAATCCAAGGATATCGGGATGTGGCCAGTGGGTTCTTTTTCGCCATGATTTACCAAGTATTTGATCTTGGTACCGCCTACGGAATTCAACGGTTTATTGCGGAATACCGGGTGAAGGACCCCAAAAAAATGGTGGAGTATGTACAATTCTTCGTCTGGTATCAAATGTTCACCGGGATTATCCAAGTTACTGTTATTTCTGTGGTGGTCATTCAAGTTATTACCAATGCTCGGCGTTATGCGCATCTTGCATGGATTTTTCTGATCATCTGTCAAAAACAATGGCCAGGGATGTTGGGTACATTCAAGGCCGTTCTTGATGGGATGCAGCTCTATAATAAGACTAATGTGCTGAATTTCATCAATGGGCAAGTTTTTCAAAATATCACTAATATTTTATTTATTCTACTCGGTCGTTGGTACGGCCAAAATAATCCTGCAATAGGTGATTTGATGGGTGCGACATTTGGGGCTGCTATAGGTGCCTATGTAGATGATTTCTTTGCTATGGGCTTATCTCTCCACTATTTGGGAAAGGTTGTGGAACCCTTTGGGATTAAGAAAAGAGATTTATGGAGGCGGGACTTCGGAAGAGATGTTTGGACAAAATGTATTAAACTCGGTGCCCAAATGTCCATTACTCCCATTGTTAATTCATTCACGGGCTCATTTATGATGTTTATGTATTTGGATGCTTTGCCTCAGTATGCAACGTTCAAGACTTTGGCAGGGTTGGCCGGTGGTATCGTCGGTATTGTAAATGTGGGAAGCTTTAATAGCACTCCGCTTATTGCGGAAAGTTATATGAATGATAAGGAGGAATTGGCCGGCTTCTATATTACCACCAGTATCCGTTGGAACGGATTTCTGATGTGGTTGCTTACTGCGGTCTTAGTTGCTTTTCTTCCAATGGTCATGACGGTAATTTTGGCTTTACCAGAATTAGAAAACTACGTGTTGGCCCAAGCATTCCTCATACCGATGCTTATTCACACTTTATTCCGTCCATACATTGATTTTCCAAATGGAATCTTATTAGGTACTGAGAAAGTCACTTTTTATACTTTTGCCCGGGTGTTTGAAGAGGGGTTGCAAGTGTTCTTTATCTGGTTCTTTCTCTATGGCATCAAGCTCCAAGAGAGCATGGTTTTTGGAATTGACGGGGTTGTGTTTATTTTAGCCTTTGAACATTTCTTTCCCAGATTGATAAAAATGATCATGTGTTGGATTTATATAAACAGGACGCTTTTGGCCATTAAGATTAATTGGTGGCAGACTTTAGTTGGTCCTTTAATTTGTGCGGTATTTGTATTCTTTTTCGGTCAATTTTGGAAATTTACTGTCTTTCAACCAATGCTAAATTTATTTGGGGTGCTCCCGACCGCTGCCATTACACTTTTGGTGGGATTATTGGTGATACCATTCCTGATATACCTTCCACTGACGGGATTTTTCGGCTGCTGGGATGATTTTGGGATTGAAACTTTCAGAAAAGCGGTAGATCTTTCGGGACCCTCGAAATTTATTGTAAATATTTTCTACAAATCGACCTTGCTGGGGATCAAGCATAGTCCTTTTCACAATAGGTTTAAAATCCCGTGGGAAATTGCCGAGCAGCAAATTCAAGAACTGAACGAGATAAAAAGAAATGCTGAGTTGCATGTGTATCGTGAAACTCACATATAGAGTCAATTTTTTCTTTCTAATTCATCTGAATGTTTCTTATTTTTCTTGTTCTTCTTCTTCTTAGTCATTTTTTAAACGTGAAGATTTAATTTCTCTCCCGTGAATTATTATCTATGAGTGAAGAAACTAAGAAGGGTTCTGAGAATTTTGCCCTAAAAATGGCTCAAAAAATTACTTTTCCCCGATTATGCGGCACCGAAGGGGAGAAAAAGGCACAAAAGATTATACGTAATGAATTGGAAAAAATTGGTGCAGAATATGATGAGGATCCCGTGCCATGGGCTCTCACATCATGGAACATCCTCACCCCTCTGCTATGTTTTGTGGGGATAATAACGTTGGCTATTTCTGTCTTTTATTTTGTTTTTACAAGGCCACAACAAACATATCTCGGGATAATTATTGTATTCATAGGTATTCTTATTTTTGCGTATCCCATCATTTCTCGGAAAGGATATTATTGGGGGGCTGATTCTCATGAGGATTCTCTCAATTTTATCGGAAAAATCTCTCCAAAATCGCAAACTACTCATGAAAACCATAAACTTCTCTCCTTTACCTGCCATTATGATACGAAATCACAATCGGTAGCAAGTTTATGGCGGGTGGTTTTTATTGGCTTGGCTGGGACTGGTATTTTGGCTTGGCTTGTATTTTCTTTGATTGTACAAGTTGACACGGTTATGAATGGCCAAACTACTCGGTTATATATGATCGGAAAAATCGGGACAACGGTGGCATTCGTAATTGCAACAATCGGGGCATTGGGAACTGCTTCAATTCGGGTCGGGAATAAAAGTCCGGGGGCACTTGATAATGCATCTGGGGTTGGTATTTGTATGGCATTAGCAAAATATTTTCAGAACAATCCCCTTGATGACACTGAAATCCATATAGGTATATTTACCGGCGAGGAGCTTGGACTCTATGGCTCGCAGGAATACGTGAAAAAGTACGAGGATCAATACCAAAAAAGAAATGGGATTAATCTTAATTTTGATGGAGTCAAAACTCCGATAAAATATCTCACTAGGATTGGTTCCGTGGACTTGAGCGAGAAAAAATACCAGTATTATTACGATCTTTTGGTTGAAGCATCAAAACAATCCAGCGTGGAAATAAAACCGTTTTCCATTCCGTTTGGGGTTTGGACCGATTCGTTACCTTTTGCGAAAAGAGGTTTTTGTTCCACCAGTATTATTTCCCTAATGGGGGCATCCTATGTGCATAGAAAAGGAGATTCCCTCGATAAACTAGAAGCTAAAGCCCTTGATGATTGTACCGACTTAGCGATCAAATTTGCCGAGATTTATGATGAATTTGAATAGGAATACTAAGGCCATAAATCAAGACTTTTTTCTACACTTTTTTTGACAAATTGGAATTACTTGTGTTAATCGTGCCTAAATTCTTTTCATTTCCTTTTTAGATCAACTTAAGGATTTTTATATCCCACATAGGCATAATTTATGATCCTTGAAGGAGAGCAATATTATTAACTTCCATAGATCAATTATTACATAAAAACCAAATGATACTTTTCAATGTGATTAAACATGACATTTTCAGCATATCTAAAACTGGCAAATCGGATGAAAGAGCTTAAATTTCTTTCTAACTCAATCTCGATGCTTCATTGGGATTCCAAAACATACATGCCGCCCAATGGTATTCAACAAAGGGGTTCGCAGATTTCTTTACTAAGTAAAATTTCCCATAAAAGATTTATTTCACCAAAAAACGGGGACTTACTGAAGAAATGCGAAAAGAATCCCGAATTAAGTGAAATTGAGAGAAGAAACGTGGAATTGTGGAGAAGGGATTATGACAAGGCAACAAAACTTCCCCCCGAGTTAGTTGAAAAATTATCAAAACAACAAGTCCTCACGGAGCATCTTTGGGAGGAGGCGAAAGCAAAATCCGATTTTCAATTGGTCCTCCCCGAATTGAAAAAATTGGTGGAATTAGTGAAGGAAAAAGCCGATAAATTAGATCCGGATACTCCCCAGTATGACACTCTGATAGATATTTACGAGCCGGAAACTACAGCCGAACAGATCATGGGCTATTTTAACCCGCTCAAAAAGGCCGTTTTGAAGATGATCGATAAATGTCAAGGTCTATGCATTGGTGAGGATGCAAAGGTGGACCCGGATATATTGAAGGTGGAGTGCATCCAAGAACAGCAAACACATCTTTCTGATTTTCTTATGAAATTTACCGGGCTTGATCCTGAGAGATCCCGGATTGATACCTCCGAACATCCCTTTACGACGGGCTATGCTGATGATGTGAGAATTACAACTCACTATTTGGAGAACGATCCCATGGGATCCCTTTACTCGGTCTTGCACGAGGCAGGACATGCCCTTTATGAATTGAATCTCCCCAAAGACCATTTGTGGACTGCGATTGGAGATGCTATCTCTCTGGGTGTGCATGAGTCTCAAAGTCGTTTTAAT
>CAZEPC010000043.1:0-18382 GCA_964513765.1 uncultured archaeon | reverse complement strand
ATCCGCATATACTCTTCCATTTATATCTTGTTGAATCATTTCTATTTCAATAGTTTACAAAGAGCAAATCAGATTGATTTTAGTTTTAAAGAAGATCTTAATTTATCAAAATTTTGGGAAGCTTTCCCTAATTTAAATGATCAAGTGAAGGAAAAAGATTTGGATATCACTTTATTACATACTCCAGGACATTCACCAGGTCATACTTGTGTAATTGATGCTCATAAGAATCTATTTGTAGCTGATTTAGTTCCATTTACTCCTTGGTGTTGCCCTGTAGTAGAAGGAATCAATCAAATGATTTCATCAATTAAAAAAATTCTTTCTTTCTCCAATAAAGAAATCAAAAGAATAGTGAAAAGTCACGGGGACATTAGAAGATCTCCCCATTTTCGATGGGAAATTGTTCCTTATGAGATTGAGAAACCCAAATACCAATTTTTTCTGGATTCTATATATCGAACATTGGAGAAAATACCCCAAAAAATCAAGGGAAAGGAGGCCGATTTGGAATATATCTGTGCTCTCTTTAATCCTAATTTTGCAAAATACAGTAAATTGATGAAAGCAGTTTTTATTCCTCCTGCTATAAGCTGGGCAATTGCATATGCTCTAAAATTGGAGAAAGAAGGAAAAATACGGCGAATAATTAAAAAAAATCAAATATATTGGACATCTTAGAACCTCCAGTTTTTATGATTTTTATTAAGATCTAAAAGAATATAACGCGAATTACTGAATAATTATAAAATCAGTAATGCTTACATGCTACACATTCAAAGAACGCTGAGATTGATAAATCAATCTTACCATATAAGTGAGTTTAGTTCCACAAACTATCCTAAAAGGACGGGGACTTCTTTTGCATTCCTTTAAAAACAGATTTTATGAGGATAGATTAGTTTCCGCAGTTTTTTTCTCTTTCTTACTCTTTTGAGAAGCGAGCATATCTTTCTTGTCTTTTTCCTCTATTGCTTTTTTCATTTTTCTGGCCCCCAATAAGATCCCGAAAGCCACAGACATGAAACCAAAAGGAATAACCCCAAAATATTGAAGAGGTATATATGTTAGTACAGCCCCGCCCATAATGGGACCTAGGACTTGCGCAAATGTATCCAAAGAACTTGATATCCCTTGAACCTTTCCCCTCTCATGGGGACGAGCAAGCTTTGAGATAAATGCATTTATACCCCCGCGAGTACTACTCGTGGCAAATGAATTGATTATCATTAGAATTAAAAGATGAGTTGGGGAGAGAACAAAGCCCAATAAAGGAAATATAACTAAATACATGATAAAACCCGCAAACACCAAATTGTATTCCCCGAATTTTCTAAGAGATGGCACAAAGATCGTAAATCTAATAGTGATTTGAATTGCCCCCGCAATCATTAAAAAAATTCCCATTGCCTGGGCATCCAGATTAAGCTTGAGAAGGCCAAACATAGAAAGATTAGAAATTATCGTTATGAATCCAATGGCAGAAAATCCTAAAAGAAATAAGGCGGCTAACAGTTCCTTATGTTCGTACCATTTGCCTTCAGGTATTTGGTTAGAGATTGAGGTAGTATTTCTTTGATAATTTTCCATTCCTAACCGATTTTCATTAGAAATATTTTCTATGTGGTTTTTTTCATTATCTTTTTCATTAGCAAAATCCTCCGATTTAATTGCCTTCTTGTATAATTTGGGATTCATCTTTACCGGAGCTGTCTCATCCAACATAAAATAGGTAGCCACAAAGGAAAAAATACCGGTAAAAGCGGCTAATAATCCCGGTCCAACAATCCCAAATCGAACAAATAACACACCACCAAGAGCAGGCCCAAACATATTGGCAACATTATGAGCAATACCTACATTGGTTAGTTGGGTAGACATGTCCTTTGGTTTTACCACATCATTTATAACTGCTTTAGAAATAGGAAAATTGCCCCCAAACACACCATCTATGATTCTGGATACCACTATCATCGTAATATTCTGGGAAAAAGCCAAAAATAGAAATCCCATTATGGTTCCAAACTGAGAAATTAACAGCATTGGTTTTCTTCCATACTTATCTGACATGGATCCCCATACTGGTGCGGAGAAAAATGAAAAAAACCCATTTATGGAAAGAATTAGACCATTTTCAAAGGGAGAAAGTCCATATTTTTGGGATAAGCTTGGGTAAACGGTTATTAATAATGAAAAGCCGATAATATCTGAAAAAACTCCCAACCACAAAGGTCTTAATTTAGGATATTTTTTATCTTCATTATTTCTTTTCTTTCCCGTTCGATTTTTCTTATTTCCCATTCTGATCAGTTTTTATTTTTTTGGATTGATTAGGAAAAAGAATTAGATCAAAAAAAAAGATTTGATTTTAAATCATAGATCACATTTGGGAAAATCAATTAAATTTTTACTAATTAATTTTATTATGAATATTTATTTTGATCCATTAATTCTACAAATCCTTCCATTCGGGTCCTAACTTGTTCCTCAGAATAGGCCCTTGGATCATCCATATCCGCATTAAGTAGCATAACTGGAACCCCCTTATCCCTTTGTATAGCCTTTTTTAGATCAACCATATTCGTGGCAGATGGCCTACAGCTCATATTTGAATGGAGAATTACCCCATCAATATTATAATCATCAATTACATTTTCAAAATAATCGATTCTCCTCTGAAGGTTATAATTATAGGGAATGTCGATTATCATTTTAGCCAATTCCCTAAATGTCTTTTTTAAAGGGAGACCTAGCTTTTTTCTTGGACCAAAAGAATAAGTATAAGGCTCATATGTGACAACTGCCCCATAATTTGAAAGTTCGTGGAAAAATTTGATTCGGTACCAAAAAGGAATACCTTCAAATATTACGCGATATTTTTCCGTTCCTTCTGGCATAGATGCTTTACCCTCTTTCACTCTTTCTTTAATATCCTCAAGCAATGATTCATAATATTTAATTCCCGACTTTAAACCTGGCAATATGACCATAGGAAATATTGCAGCCAAAGTATCTTGAAAAGCCATTTGAGTAGGAACTAATTTCCTGTATTCGTATATTTCTTGCCAAATTTCACACAATCTGTCCGATCTTTCCAATATTTTCCAAAATCTTTTTTCTGGGAATTCTTTACCCGTCAGCTTCTCCATTAAATCAATAAAATCATAAACTTGTTCAACTACATATTCGGTATATTCATCAATTCGGTGATCATTAAGACCAGCAACATAGCTTGGTATATCAAAGCCAAAATAGGGGACTCCCATTCTTCTTGCTTGAACTTGAAACCATTTTACATGGGTATCACAAATTGTGTTAGTAGAACACGCTACCAATGGTTTGTCTACCCCCCCGCTAAAAACACCCAGCCCTTTATCCATTGCACCAATATTCGTTTTAAAATAACTGCATAAATCTCTTGAAAACCCTAGGCTCTCTGCATGCTCAATCATTTCTAAAGACAAGCCCTTGACACCTGAAACACAAGCAGCATTTTCTGGATGGAGAGCATAAAGATCATAAGTCCATAATAATTCCATAGGAAATCCTGCAGTCCCCCATGCAAGATCCTTCCAAGGGAACCAATCAGCCAATTTAGCCTTTAGAAAATATTTTAACATAATACCATTTAATTTCGAGGAGGACGGAAGCCTGTTAATCTTTAACCTTTTTTCTTCTACAACCATATTTTTCACTTTTTTTAAATTATAATTATAATTATACTAATTTATAAAAACGAATAATTCTCATAACATCTCCCTAAATGCTTCCAGTCTAGTGATCAATTGGTGATCCACGGTGGGAGTAAATTCTCTTTCTAAATGAATTACTTTATAGCCTTTATCCTTAAGGCCATTCACGGTAAAATAAAAATCAAATGCATATGGTTCGCAAAATTTAAGATTTTGAGACACACATCCATCTAAGTTAGATTCTTCCATACAATTAATAAGATAATCTAATCGCGGATCCGGGGGATTTTTTGTAGCTGCACGAGGGATTTCAAAATAATATTCTTGCAGAGCTTTAAGTGGATCCCTATCCTCAGGGATTAAATTAGCGAAATATCGCTCACCTATAGACAGATCATCCCTCACTGCCCTTAAGCCAGCCTCTTCCATTGTTATCATCCATTCTTTATAAGTCACATCAGATCCTGTTAAAAGTACCTTTTTCATATCAGATGGAAACTCATCTTTATCTTTCCATTTTTCAATGGTATCATCTAATTTTTGAATTATGTGAGTTTTTGATTTTTGAACAACTTCGGTTAAAATCTCGTAATACTCATTATTGGAAATATCTTTCTCCAATCTAATAGAAGATAACTTTTGCAATCTCTTTTTAACACGGTTTGAATCTTTTATGGCCTTTTTCAAAGAACTTTTTGAGATTTCTATATTATATTGCTTTTCTAATTTCTCAATCATTAATTTTAGTTCTTTTATAAAGAATTTCCCCGCAGTTTCATTCATATTCATTGGGGAATTGAACCAATACATAAAAGGAGTTTTCACATGCATTTTCCAAATATCATAATGGCGATTGGTCGCATCACAACCATGTGCAAAAATAATACCTTCCCATTCATCTGAATGGCTTAATGCTTCAGTTAACCAACTTCGAGCTGCTGGACAAATGAAGTTTTGAAGATATTGATCTGCTGGATCATTCGATTCATGCACATCACCTAATATTTTATAGGGAGTATAATTCATTGCCATAATAATTTCTTCTGGCATATCATGGGATGAATCGAAATATGCAATTTTTTTTGTCATATAACATACTTAATCAACTTGATTTTTTAAATTTATCAAATTGCTTTTTCTAAGTTAAATGAAAATTATGAAAAAAGAACAATAGTATATTGAGGAAATTTAATCAACATCATCTATTCCAACCGAGGAAAGTACAAAAACCGCCTCACCCTCTGGTAAATGGGGTGCATCAATTACTTTAGCCACCCTTTGTTCGTGCTTACCCTTTCTTAGATATACCCTAACAGTAGCAGCATGAGCAATAATATTTCCACCTGCAGCTCTTGTGGGATCCCCAAAGAATACATCAGGTTTACTCTGAACTTGATTAGTTACGACTATAGAAACTTCTGGGAACATATCACCCAACCGGAGTAAATCATGGATATGTGTATTTAATTTTTGTTGGCGATCAGCCAATGTACCTCTTCCAATATATTCTGATCTAAAATGGGTAATTAAGGAATCAACAATAATTAGCTTTATATTTTCGGTGGCAATTTTGTGGGGTAAAGTCTGGCAAATCATTTTTTGGTGATCGGAAGAATATGCACGAGCATATATAATATTACTTAATACGTCGTTATAGTCAAGACCCTTTGCCTCGGCCATTTGAATAATTCTTTCCGGTCTAAATGTACCTTCAGTATCTATATATAGGGCTTTTCCATTTATTCCACCTTCATCCTTTGATAATTGAACATTTATACATAATTGGTGCATCAATTGGGTCTTCCCAGTCCTATATTCACCGAAAAATTCAGTAAGGCTGCCTGTTTCAATACCACCATCCAAAAGATCATCTAGCTGCTTACTATTAGTACTGATCTTAGATAAGTTCTTCCTTCGTTCCCAAACATCAACCCCCGATTGAAAGCCCATCTCCAAAGATTCCCTCGCAGCTCCAGTAATTTGAAATGCAGTTTTTTCTCCAATACCCGCATTTTCTGTCAAAACTTTAACCGGGACCGTCGCCAAGCTGTTTACCGTACTATATCCTGCTTCCCTTAACTTCTTTGCGGTGGTCTTTCCAACCCGGGGAAGATCTTCAATATCATAGCAAATTGCAATTGAACCCTTTGGAACTGCGCCTGGATCATCCAGACTTTCCTCAGAAGTTTCTTCTTCTTTTGATTTTTCCATTACAGATTCAGAATTGCTACCCCCACTACTTTTAACATCATTTTCCTCGAGCCAATCCTTAAAATCTTTAGTTAACCCTCGGGAATAGGTGGCATTTGCCTTTTCACCAGGTATTTTATCATATTCTTTAATCAAACTTTGATATTTATCCTCAAATCCGCTCATTTTTAATTCTTGAAATTCTTTCTCTAAAAACGATATACTTAATTCTTGTGTTTTTCCGCTCATTCTCATTCGTTCCAAATTTTATTGTAATTTTTATAGCTAATTCATTATAAATTACAATTGATTTTATTGAAAGATTATTTTTGAGAGAGATAAATAAATATACGGTTTCAGTTTATTTGATTTTTTTAATACATTTTTATGAATCTGAAGTATTTATTAAAAAATCATAAGATATATTTTAAATAAAAGTGAAAAAAATAGATACATAATACAAAAGTTATATGAAAAAAGTATTTAATTAATAGAAATTATCAACGAGATTAAGAATATGTCAAATAAAAAAGAATCAAAAGGAAAAGTAATTAACGCAGCTGAAACTAAACCATGGCTTGAATTTTATGGAGATGTTCCAGAATCATTAGATTATCCTGATGTAACTCTTTATGAACGATTGATGCAAACCGTTGAGCGAGACCCAAATGCAATTGCATTCGATTTTCAAGGGACAGAATACACATATAAGCAAATGGCAAATGAAATAGATATATTTGCAGATGCTTTATACAATATCGGTGTTAGAGAAGGGGATGTAATGACAATTTCAATGCCCACCGCACCAAATGGAGTTATTCCAATATATGCATTAAATAAAATTGGGGCAATAGCAAGTATGATTCATCCTCTTTCACCTGCACCCCAAATAAAGATGTTTTTAGAAATATCAAACTCAAAATGGGCATTAACTCTGGATGCTTTTTATGGTAAATTTGCTGAGATTTTGGATGAAACTAATGTAGAAAAATTGATATTAGGAAAAATAGGCGATTATTTAAGCACGTTGAAAAAATTTGGATTCTGGTTACTTAAGGGTAGAAAAATACCAAAAGTACCAGATGCGAACAATGTAAAATGGTATTCCGAATTGATGGAGGGAGATTATTCTCCAGCACCCCAAACCAAGAAATCGGGAGATGATACCGCCATTATACTTTATTCTGGTGGGACAACGGGTATTCCTAAAGGAATTCAATTGACAAACTTGAATATGATCTCAGAAGGAATGATGGTTTCTGAATGGGGAAATTTAACAAAAGAAGATGCAATCTTGGCAATTTTACCAATTTTTCATGGTTTTGGGTTGGGGGTTTGTGTAAATGCGGCTTTTATGGCTGGAGGAAAATCAATTTTTGTTCCCCAATTCACACCTGAAACTGTGGCGAAATTAGTCAAGAAAAAAAGACCTAATTTTCTTATTGGAGTACCAACACTCTTCGAAGCACTGGCAAATAATCCAGATTTCCAGGAAACGGATCTATCATGTTTAAGAGCAACTTTCAGCGGAGCAGATACCTTACCAAAAAAAGTCAAAGAAAAATTTGAACAAGTTGTAAAAAATGGAGGAGGGAATATTAAATTATTAGAGGGATATGGGCTAACAGAAGCTGTGACGGCTATCATGGCAACTCCACTAAATAGTTATAAAGAAGAAAGTATGGGAATACCATTCCCAGATATGTTGGCTAAAATCGTGAAACTTGGAACACAGGAAGAAGTGCCTGTTGGAGAAGAAGGAGAGATCTGCCTACATGGGCCCGCAGTTATGAAAGGATATTTAAACAACCCAGAGGAAACCGCCAAAGCATTACAAAAACATGATGATGGAAGAATCTGGCTTCACACCGGGGATATCGCGAAAATGGATGAGGAGGGGTGGTTTTTCTTCCAGCTGAGAGAAAAAAGAATGCTTAAAGTATCTGGAGTTAATGTTTATCCAAAGGCGGTTGAAGAAAGCCTAAGAAAACACCTCAAAGTCGAGACCGCGTGCGTAATTGGGATCCCAGATAAAAAACAAATATCACGGGTGAAAGCATTTGTGGTATTAAAAGAGAATACCAATGAAACAGAAAAAATGAAAGAAAAATTGAAGAAATTTTGTTTGAAAAATCTTCTAAAATGGGAAAGCCCAAGAGAAATTGAATTTAGGGATGAACTCCCCACAACTTTAGTAGGTAAAATCGCATGGAAAGATCTCGAAGATGAAGAACTTGATAAACTTAAACATGCAGGTAAATATCCATTTAATGAATAACTTTGACATACAATAGAATTTTAGATCAAAATAATAAGACACAAATATATTATTCTCTCTTTTTTTATCTATTTTATATGAAAATTTCAAGATATAAAACTTATGAAGAAACGAAACAAATCTCCCTCCCACCGCCTTTAACTACTCTTAAAAATAATAAAAAAGATAAAAGGGAAATGATCCATAAATTGGAGGATTTATTTTATAAAAGAAAAAGCATCAGATCCTATAAAAATGAAGCAATTAATTTGATTGAACTTTCTTTCTTGCTCTGGGCCTCCAATGGGTTAAAAAAGAACCAAGGAAACTTTGAATTCAGGACAGTCCCAAGTGCGGGAGCATTATATCCGATTGAAACCTATATTTCTGTAAGAAAATTAAAAGATAGGAAAGGAAATCTATTAGATAAAGGAATTTATCATTATAATGTCAAAGACCACAAATTGGAATATATAATAAAGAAAGAACAAACAAATTCCATATATCAAGCTGCAATTCAACAGGAAATGTGTATGGAGGCCGCCGTAATCTTGATTAATACTGCAATTTTCGCTCGATCAGAATGGAAATATGGAAAAAGAGCCATGAGGTATATTTTAATAGATTTAGGGCATATTGGACAAAATCTAAGTCTTGCAATTACAGCTCTTAGGTTAGGGGGGTGTCATATTGGAGCATTTCAAGATCCTCAACTAAATAAAATCTTAGATATCGATGGAAATAAAGAAAGCACCCTTTATTTAACTACGATTGGGAGAAAAAAGGATTAATTTGATACAAAGCCAATTTTAATAATAGTAAATATCTACTAATACAATCAAACATACCATAGAAAAAAAGAAATAATAAAATGTAATAAAAATAAACATAATATTATGGATGATAAAGATTTTCACAATAACTCGGATAACCCAAAAAATTCAATACGCGAAGATTTAGAATCACTAGAAAAAACAGTTGATTCAGTCACCACAAAAGAAAAAGTAGCATTTGGTGTTGCCCAACTTTCTAATGGAATGTTAAGTGGGATCGCATTGGGAGGAGCAATAACATTCTTCTATAATTACAAGATTGGATTACCGGCATCCTACACGAGTATAGCGTGGTTAGTATTTGCGATATGGAATGCCATAAATGATCCATTATTTGGTTTTATTGAAGATAATACCAATACTAAATGGGGCAGAAGAATCCCTTATCTCAGGTTTGGAGCGCCAGTTTATTGTATTCTTTTTATACTCTGCTGGTTCCCTTGGGGTAATACAGATCAACAGCACTTTTGGTCCTTTTTAATAAATTTAATGCTTTTTGATACAGTTTACACGATAATTGGATTGGTAACATATAGTTTACCCGCAGAAATGACGGTTTCTGGAGATACAAGATCTGAAATATTGGTATTTGGTACTTATATTGGTTCATTAGGGATAGTAATTTCCACAGTAATGCCCATGATGTTTTTAGCTGAAAAAACTAAGGAGATTAATCCTCTCTTCAGACCTATAATGATTGTCTTAGGATTATCTTCTATGTTCTTAATGATTTGGGCAAGTTATAACTTAGAGGAAAATGAATATGCAAGAATGGAAAAACCTCTACCTATAATTGAGGGTCTTTTACAAACCTTAAAAAATAAACCCTTTTTAATTTTTGAAGCATCCAATTTTTCATTTACACTTGCACAAACAATGCTCACCACGGGAATCTACTATTACACAAGTTTAGTACTCGACTTATCTGGGGGGATCATGAGCGCTTTGCCAATTGCATTAGTCTTTGGAATTGCGATGATTATGACCGTTTATTTCAGTAAAAAAGTGAAGCAATATGGATTAAAAAAGGTATATATATTTGGATTAATTTGGGGAGGGACTGGATTTGTGATTTTCTCATTTTTGGGTCAAGATTTCACCTCTGCGATAATCATGTTTATCATAGTTGGTGCTGGGTTTTCGGCAGTATTAGTAACTGCCCAGGCAATTTTTGCAGATTGTATCGATTATGATGAAACTCAAACGGGAAAAAGAAGAGAGACTACCTATTCTGGAGTAAATGCTCTTTTAAGCAATAAGCCAGCTATTTCGATTGCAAATGCCTTGTTTCTATGGGTGATACAAAGATTTGGTTATGTTGAGCCTACAGAAGGTGAGATTTATATCCCTCCCGAATCCGTTAAATGGGGAATCATGGTAGGCGTTGCACTTTTACCGGGTATATTCATGTTAATCACAGGTCTTATTATGAAGAAATATCCTCTCGAAGGTAAAGAATGGAAAAAAACTAAAAGAGAGCTTGAAAAGCTTCACTTAAAAAAAGAACGGAAATATCTGGAATATGTTAAGAAAATAGAAGAGGGAAAAGAGGTAAAAGAGCCTGATCTTTCTGTTTTTGATGCAAGGAATATTGGTTATGATATACCTAAGAAAAAGAAACCTAAATTGTCAACTTTTGAGATCTGGCTAATTATCACCAATCTCATACTAATGGGATTGTTTATTGCACTCTTTATAATTCAAGGAGATCTAATATGGCTGGTAATTTCAATAGTTATACCTGTATTTTCATATTTATTTAGAAATATGAGAAAGAAATATCAGGAATAAGAAATATTTTATCCCTTTTTTTTAAGCTTTTTTATCTGTTCAATTTTACGTAATTCGTTTTCTAAAAGTGATTTACATAAATCAATTTCCTTAAAGGTTTTTTGAATTTGTTCTTTAATAGTTTCTAAATCTTTTAAATCATTTTTGTTGGCGGTCTCAGCAATATTTTTAGAGACTTTATTATCCAAATCCAATAAGAAGGGGGCAACATATTTTTCGGAAAAATTCTCGATTGAAAAATTGCTATCTTCTTCCTTTTTGGTTTTATCTTTTAAAGCAGCATCTAACTTTCTACTATCAAGATTCTTAATAGTATTTACTAACCTCTGTCCTTTTCTTGTCAAAACATAAAAAATCTGATGTTTTCTACTCTTTTTTTTGATTGTAACTTCATTTTTAATATATCTTTCATCTTGGAGTTTTTTTAAAATTGGATACACAGTCCCACTTTTAACATCCCAGGAAAAATTATCACGGAGATGTGTCATAATTTGATATCCATAAACTGTATTATGATTTCTTTCATTAATTAGTTCATCTATGGCAAGTAAAACTAATGCAGTCGCTACAGAAATTTTTTCCTTATCCGCATTTCCACTTAGTCTTACTTTTTTCGAAAACATTTACCCAAAAACATCCTTTTGCTTTAATTTAAATTTTCATTTCTTCTTTTATTCTTTCTCTGAGTTTTTTGTTCCCTATTCTGCTCTTTTTCTTTATGAACTTCATATTCTACCCGAATCTTATCAATTTCCTCATCCAACTTTTCCTGAAGTTTATCTTCATCAATTTCTCTAATAGCATACCAATAGACTATAACAAAAACCCCAATCAATATATCAACATAATGCCACCACATTCCACTAGAATCAGAATAATAATTGATTAAATGATTTATAAATGGTGTTAAAAGTGCTAAATATAACATCGTTAAAGATACAATGATAAAAATCTTTTTTTGTAGACTTGTCCCCATTAGAAATCGCACATTATTTGTCACCATATAAATTCCATGAACCCAAAGAAAAATACCCCAAATAATGAGGGGAAAATATGCCCAAAAGTGAAGAATGGAAGACCTAGGATCCTCTAATTCCCTCCAATTGATATAGAAAAGAAATCCGTTTATAATCAGATATACTAAAAGGTGAATTTTATAAGTTTTTTTTAGCAATACACGTTTTTTAGCGAATTCTCTTAACTCATAAAATTCTAAAGGTCTATCCTCAGAATCATGGTATTTCTGTTTCTCCAATAGTTTATCTTTTTCAACCATCTTTACGAGTTTATCAATCAAATTTTTTGAAGCCATAAATATACAAAATTATAATAATCATTCATTAAAATAATTTTATGTAGAATCAGATGCAAAAACAATCTAAGGTTCTAAAATTCGAATAGAAAGATTAACAATATTGAGAATATATATGGAAAAGATAAGACATTGTTAATAAAATTTCTTGAAAAATTTAATAAGAACTGCGCAAACCTATTGATAAGACTCGGAGATGTATGATATTTTTTATAAAGAATAAACCATAATATTAAGTTAATAAGTTATTTAATTAAATAATTGTTTGAATGAATCGACAATTATTAAAAAACCAAATAATTAGTTTTACCGGTGATAAAATGTCTGATTTACAAAAGAAACTTAAAGAAATGATAAAGGATAACCCATACGATAAATTCTTTAGCTGGAGGGAAGAGAAGCTTGAGGATTTGGGATTGAAAAATATATTTAATTCATTTTGGCATTGGGTTTTGGGTTGGAGTTCTTTTAGAACCTCATTTAAAGTTCTTTGGGATTATGAAGTAGTAGGAAGAAAAAACTTCCCAGAGTATGGGCCAGCTATATGTATTTCCAATCATCAATCTGAGCTCGACCCGTTTTTAGTGGGAAGTTCTATTCAAAGATGGATTAGATGGGTAAGTAAAAAAGAAAATTTTAACATACCAATTTTCAAATCAGTAATCAAACCATTCGAGACAATTGCGTTAGCGAGGGGAGAATCGGATGATTCTGCCTTTAGAAGAATTAAAGCAGTCTTAGAGAGTGGAAATTTAGTTGGAATATTTCCAGAGGGGACCCGATCCCCAGATGGTGTTTTGCAAAAATTCCATAAAGGAGCAGCTAAATTTTGTATTGAATGTCAAACCCCCTATGTACCATTTTATATTGATGGATCCCACAAAATTCTCCCAAAAAATAAAGTTTGGTATAAGATGAGTTTTGACCACAGAGTACAGGTCAGAGTTGGAAAACCAGTCTTTATCGATCCCGATATTGGAGTAAATTTAGAAAGTTTAAAATATATTAGAGATGAAATGAAAAAAGATATACTTTTACTTCAAGAAGGTAAATTTAATGAGGCAAGAACTATCAAATTAAGTGATATTAATTCAGGTGAAATGATGAAACAAGAAGCAGAACCCATTAAGGAAGTTGAATTTGAAAGGATTGAAAAAGAAAGACAAAAAATACCCAGCTTTGACCCAGCAATGGATTTTTCTATTAGCTAATCTCGAAGATAATATTTAGTTAATTTATTTTTTATTTTTTAGGACTTAAAATAATAAAATTAGGATGAAATTGTCAAAATAAATTTCAAAAAATTCAGTAACAGACTATTCCTTTTCAGTAATAATATAAGGATTTTAGAAAGAGACACAAATTTTACCAAAAAACATTAACAAATTGACAGAGGAAAAAAAATGTCTAGAATACCCGAAAAAGAGAAAAAAAATCCCATTTTATCTTTTATTACAAAATGGGTTGCAGAACCTTTAGATAATTTTCAATATGCAATCTATAAAGTTTTAGATACGATGGGAGTTCGTGATGCCTTAGAAATAATGACAACAAAAGCTTTTGAATTGCCATTCTTTAATACCCTCTTTTCACAATTATACGATTATGAAGTTTTTAATCATGAAGTAATCCCAAAGCAAGGACCAGCCTTAATATGTGCCCAACACCAATCCTTGTTGGATCCAATTACAATGGGACTTTCTGTGGTAAAACACACAAATAGAGTGCCATATCATTTCGCAAAAGCTGATTTATGGGCAGATCCGTATTTAAATATGTTTTCAAGAATGAATAGAGCAATTTTTGTGAGAAGAGGAGATTCTGATCAATTAGCTATTCAAGAATGCATTAAAAAATTAGAGGAAGGTGAAATTGTTATTGTATATCCTGAGGGAACAATAGGCGCGGGAAATGGAAAACTCTTAGAATTTAAGAGGGGGATTACTCAAATAGCACATCATACCAATTTACCAGTAATACCCGCAGCCACTTTTGGCATAGATAAGATTTATGGTAAAGGAATGAAATTTCCTAAAACAAAAGGAATTATTAAAATAAAATATGGAAAACCCATTCCACCAAAAAGATTATTTAGATACTCCGATAAAAAAACTGGAATACCTGACTTTCGAAAATCAGTAAAGATGCTACAAAGAGCAGTTAAAAAACTTTGGACAAGCATGTGGATAAAATACCAGAAAGAAGAAACAAAAAATGAAGATTTTTAACTTTAACCTATATATATTAAAAAAAATCAATGAGAAAAGAAAAAGAAGTACCTTTATGATAATCTAATATGTTTTATTCCCTTTTTTAATATATCAATTCAAATCACAATTTTTTATTTTTATTTGTGATTAAACAATATAAGAAATTAAAAAATTAAACTTTAACTTCCAGAAACAAGTCTCATATACTGGTCCAATTCAAGAATAAAGAAGTGAATAACTAAATGACAGAGCCCAAACCAAATCATAATAAAAAGATTGAACCTGTTAAATCAGTTGAAAATAGTGAAATTGATAAAAAAGATAGAAAATTAAAAATTGGAATACCAAGAGGCTTACTTTATTATAAATATGGTGCTTTATGGGATTCTTTTCTAAATAACTTAGATCTTGAAATCTTTTATTCTCCTCCAACTACCGATAAGATTGTTCAGGAAGGTTCTAAAAGTGCTGTACCAGAGCTTTGTGTACCAATGAAAACCTACTTTGGGCATGTAAAAGCCATTTTAAATGAATATCCAGATTTAGATTATTTATTTGTTCCAAGATATGTTTGCACAAAAGAAAATCAATTCTTCTGCCCCAAATTTATGATTCTTCCAGAAGTTGTGAAATATAGGTTAAAAGTAAATACCCCACTCTTAACACTTAAAGCAGATGCAAAAAAGAAAAGGGGAATAGAAAGTGCCATTGAATTTGCAAAAAAAGTTGGAATAAATGACGAGAAGGAATCGGGCAAAGCATGGTATTATGCAATTCAAGATTTTAAAAGATATAAGAAAAGAATTAGAACTGGCCATAGTGTAATAGAATTATTAGATAAGCTCGATAATGATCCTAAGCATAAAAGGTCTAAAATGAAAATCCGTTCGAGAATCCCAGAACAAAACCGAGGAAAATTTCCTCTAAATATTATGGTGGTTGGACATGCCTATAATGTTTATGAGGAACACATTAATATGGGTTTAATTCATCGACTGGAAGAATTTGATTGTAATGTTATGACTTTAGAAAAGTTGCCTAAAGAAGTATTTGAGGATCGAATCCTAATAAATAAGCAGTATATGAATTATTGGGAAAATGAAGAAGAGATTCTCCAAACCGCACGATATTATATAACACAAAGCGAACAATCGGTAGATGGGATTATATTTTTGATTTCTTTTGCATGTGGACCAGATAGTTTGGTTCAAGAACTCCTCATGCGTGATATGAAAAAACGAAAGATTCCATATTTAGATTTAATTTTAGATGAACATTCTGGAAAAGCAGGGCTCAATACTCGAATTGAATCTTTTATCGATATGATTAGACGGAGAAAGTATGATTTAGGAGAAGAGCAACTCACAGATTTACAAGAGTCTGAAAAAATTCAACAATAAAAAACTAATTAACATACATTTTTCAAAAAACGAAAAGAGATATTCAAAACATCACTAAAAAATGATATCAGTAAGAGTAGATAAAACATGGTAAAAAAGATAAGTTTTCCTTCTATGGGACATGGGAGAATTGCATTCTCCGCATTATTGGACCCTATACCTGGAGTTGAGGTATTTTTTCCCCCAGATGTTAATAGAGACATTGTAAAAATTGGAGCACAATATTCACCAGAATTCGTATGTTTACCTTTCAAGATAACACTTGGTGAATTTATTAATATGCATAAAAAATATGGAATCGACACCTTTGTTCAAGCCACTGATTGTGGTCCTTGTAGATTCGGATTTTATGCTCCCGTACAAGAGAGGATTATGAAAGATTTGGGTTATGATGTTGAAATTATCCCAATTGCTCAAGAGGATATTTTAAATTTTAGATGGCTAAAAACTTTTTATCGATTAACAAATGTAGAAGATAAATTTATGAGAATGGTGGATATCGTCAGATGTATTCGATTATTCTTCTTAAAAAGTAAATATTTAGAAGACATCAGAACAATTGAGGGTTTTGTCCGATGTAGGGAAGTCAATAAAGGAGAGACTACAGAAATTGTTGAAAACCTTTTAGAAAAACTTCATAAAGAAAACAATATATACGCTTTACATTCCTTTAGTAACATTATCAAAAATGAATTCGAAAAAATGGAAATAAACAGAGAAATTGAACCATTAAGGGTTAAATTTGCTGGTGAAAACCATGTATGTCTCGAAAGTTTTGCCAACATGGATTTAGTAAAAAAGCTAGGGGAGGAAGGAGTAGAAGTTCATTTAGGGAATACACTTTATGATTGGATCATGCATAAATGCAGGATAAATTTCCATCGCAAAGAATTAGCACATATTGGGAAAGAATATATCCCTCTTGATATTGGGGGAGAAGCACAATGGGTCATTGGAGATTATATTAAATCCCAAGAAGAAGGACTTGATGGATTTATTCATGTGTATCCTTTCACCTGCATGCCGGAAAACTCTGCAAGAGGAATTTTAGAAGGACAAAGTCCCAACCCATTCTATCTGCCAATTCAATTTTATAGTCTTGATGAACATACAGGGTATGAAGGGTTAAGAACCAGAATTGAAGCATTTATAGAGTTGATGAAATCAAATCGGCGAAACAATCCAAGGTTCCAAGATACATATGTAGAGCCGAAATTAATCTCAGAGATCTGGGATAAAAAAGAAGAAAATATATTAGAAGATTTTATGGAGGGAATGGTGAAACCATTTATGAAAACAACAGAAATATTAGGAAAATCATTATTTTCAGCCCTTTCAGAATCAGAAAACAATCAATAACTCAATAAAATAATTTTTATTAAATTAAAAAGGTGAGAAAAATTACGGAAAAAGAATTAACAAATAATATTCAAGCAATTGAAGAAGTAAATAAACAAGAAAGCAAACAACTATCAAATCAAAAATCCAATATTGAAAAAAACACTGTTTATATGGGAATTGATATTGGTTCTGTTTCATTTAAAATAGTTATCATTAATGAACAAAATGAGATAATAGAATCATTGTGGTTGCGAAACGAAGGAAGCCCCATTCAATCATCAAAAAGGGGGCTGGAAAAACTAAAAGAAAAACTTCAAGAAAAAAATCTCTTGGATAATTTAGATATAAAAGGAGTTTGTACCACCGGTTCCGCAAGATATCTTATAAAGAGTGTTGTGGGAGGAGATTTAGCAAAAACGGAGATTATTGCTCATGCAGTTGCATCTGCAACAGAATTTCCCAAAGTACGGACTATTTTAGAGATTGGAGGGCAAGATTCCAAGATAATTATCCTAAGAAATGGAATCGTCACCGATTTTGCAATGAATTCGGTTTGTGCTGCAGGTACTGGTAGTTTTCTAGATCATCAAGCTGAAAGATTAGGCATTCCAATTGAAGAGTTCGGAGATTATGCTCTAAAAGCCGAAGAATCAGTCACCATTGCCGGGAGATGTGGAGTATTTGCTGAATCGGACATGATTCATAAAGCTCAAATGGGGTATTCTAAAGAATCAATAATCAAGGGATTATGCGAAGCTCTTGTCCGAAATTATCTAAATAATGTGGGAAAAGGAAAAGAAATCAAAGAACCTATTGTATTTCAAGGAGGGGTATCTTTTAATAAAGGATTGATTGAAGCTTTTGAAGAAAACCTCGGCACAAAAGTACATGTTCCTAAAAATAATATATTAATGGGTGCTTGGGGAGCAGCAATTCTCGTTAAAGAGGAAGCTGAAAGAAGCATCAGGAAAAACGGAAAATGGGATACAAATTTCCGAGGCTTCAACATATTAGATCTTAATTTTGAAACGAAAACCTTTAATTGTCAAGGATGCCCCAATCGATGTGAGATTGTTTCAGTTTTCATGGACACTGGCGAAAAGAATGAGAACGGGGGGACCGAGAAGGAGCTAGTTGCTCGATGGGGAGATCGCTGTGGAAAGTGGGAGGTATATTAATGTCTGACAATAAAGGAGGAAAAAGGACAAATATTGAATTTAAAGAAGTTGTAAGAGAATTTGGAAAATTTTCCCGAAAAGTGAATACTCTCAGTAAAGCGGTTGATTTTGTTATTGAAGAGGCAATGCCCACAATATTCAAAGATGAAAATATAGAAAAGGTTTATGAACAATACAA
>CAZEPC010000042.1:0-18397 GCA_964513765.1 uncultured archaeon | reverse complement strand
AAAAGCTAAATTATGTTGTACACCACCAGGTATGATTTTTTTTGCCTTATCTGTTAATTCTTTCGATATTTTACAATTCTCTTTAAACCATTGTAAATAATCTTTCATTGCCCTTTCTTTCACAGTAACCATTGGTTGTGATACTAAATTATCTAATTTTTTGTAAATTTCATCAACATTGTGATATTCTTTAATCGCATATCCTTGTTCCCATTTTGTACTCAAATTTTACACATCCTAAAAATTAATAGCCTAATTCCAATTATTCGTAAGAACGATTAGAAAAACGAACAAATTTGTTCAGCGTTTTTAATCGTTTCTGTTCATTTAGGTAAATTCCCAATGCTTTAAAAAATTATTACATTTGAGTAATTGTTCTCCCCTACATTAATTTTGGATAATATTTCACCATCTAACATCAAAAATACAGAATATAATAAAAGAAGAAAAAAGATTGGTTAAATTAAGAAGATCTCATTAACAAGTCATTACTTTATTTCGTTTTTACAAGTATTTAATATATTAAGTCTTTTTCTGACAATCTCAGAGGCCATTTTTTGACCAAACTGAGCCAAAAGACCACCAAAACCACAATCTGGTTTTAATATAAGGTTATGGGAGCCAAATTCGGCCTTAATCTTTTTTAAACGTTTCAGAATTATATCCTTTCCTTCCACATAATCATTAACCTTACCATCAATCTTGAAATCGGCGGTACTCTGAATTGCACCATAGGCTAAATATTTATCTGGTTCTTCAAACATTTCCTTATTAAAAATTCCTTCATTATCACTTTTTTGGAATTCATGATCTAAAATATTGACATTAGATTCGAGTAAAATATCTCTTAATTTGGGAGATATGCGACCACAAACATGGGCGGAAGAATATTTCTCTATGGGATCGATTGCTTTATTTAAAATATCGATGATAACTTGATCCTTGTGATACAATGCACTTCTTCGACCCACAATAAGACCCAAAGTGGGTTCATCCATAGATATAATGGTGGCACCCATTTTATTATATTCATTAGCGATCTTTGCCATCATAGTTGCTAATTTATCTAAAATCCCAGCACTCTGAATAGCCCTTGGTTCTTGAAAAATAATTGGATTTTTACCATCGACCACATCATCATCCACGAGAATCTTTCCCGCCAGAGTGAAGGGCCCCGTAAGGCAGGCTTTCCAACCTTTTAGATTTTTCTTGATCTCCGGATGTTCGTTCAGAAAATTTACCACAAACTCGCCGTACTCCAAAGCAAACGGTTCTTCAGGTACAACCAATTCGCCTTCCAAAATATATTCCCCTCCTTCTTTCTTCAGACCCTCCCCAAGTTCAACGAGGGGATCCAAAAACTGGGAAATCATATCTACTAATTGGGGGTATGACGGAAAATCAACCCCAGTGTTAATTTGATCCATAAATGCTTTTTCCATGTTCTCCGGAGTGTTTTCATAGGGAAAACTCCCAACCACCGTGGAATTCCAACCAAGAGTATTCATAATAAGAATACTAAAAAGATCCCAAAAAAAGTTGTGTAATTTAAAAAAAAGTTTTAATTCATTTTAATTCATTTTAATAAATAAGGGTTAATTTAAGAAATGATCCGACCAAGCATCTCTAATTATATCCCCCAAAGGGTCCCCTTTCTTTAGGATAATCACCAGATGAACCGTAAGATCATCTTCGAGCTTTGCATTAGGGAATTTTTTATATTCCACATTTTTTCCAACCCCATCGACAAACATCATCCCCTCATCTCTAAAATTGCAAAAACCCTTAATGCGGAAGGTTTTATCGGCAAAATGCAATAAAAAATGTTCAAGATCGTCCCTATCCAAATCTTGTTTTGTTTTCAAAGTAAAACTTTGCGGTTGGTTTAATGGGGTGTTTAAGCTGGGTTCGGCTTCAGGACTTTTACTTTTCAATAATAATTGATTCAGCTTATCAAATTTAATTTTACCAAATTGCGTTGTTTCAATAACTGGAGGATGAACCTCTTTAATATCTTTAATTTTTTGCTCAATTTTTTTGATTTTTTCTTCCGATATACAATCCACTTTATTGATTAAAACTATATGAGAATGTTTAATTTGTCGGGTAATACTTTCAAACACTTCAATTGCCTCCAGAAAAGTATCTCCATCAATAATTGCTATACATCCCCTAAACAAATATTTCGATTCAGGTCCAAATTTAGAATTCACAATGCTCAGATCATCTTTTATCGGAGCGGGGTCTGAAATACCTGAACTTTCAATGAAAACAATATCCAAATCATATTCTGCAAGTTTTTGTAAAGCTTCAATAAAGGAATCATGTCTGCAAGAACAAAATATTGATCCATTATCGATTTCGCTTATTTGGATTTCATCATCTTTCAAAAGGGTTCCATCAAAACCGACCTCTCCAAATTCATTCTCAATAATCCCAATCTTATGAATACTATTCTTTTCCTCTTTCAATTCTTTCGGGGATGATTTAATGGATCCAATAAGGTTAGTGAGGAAAGTAGTTTTTCCAGATCCCAGAAAACCCGTCACGAGATATAAATGTATGCTATCATTCATTTTTTCTCTACTTTATTCCCTTTATGTTGAAATTATAATCTGTGCTACAAAACTTTTTCTATCTCATTAAAGTATTCCTCTTGATCAGGGATTATTGAAGAGTATTTCAATTGCCCATTGATTAAAAGACACGGAAGATGTTTCAATCCTAAAACTTTGGTTCTCATAATATTTTCTTTTTTAGTCCACTTATACTCCACGACATCCACGCTATCCCCGAATTTTTCCTTAGCGCTGAAGGCCAATTCCTTCATATAACCACAAGCGGCGCAGACATCAGAATCAATTGTGAAAACTTCAATAAGCGGTTTATCCAAATTATTATAATCGGGTAGTTGAATCTCGATGTCTATTTCAGATGTTTTATAGTCTTTTAACGCATTTCTGACGCCATCTGTATCTTGAATAGCCTGTAAAACACCCACAACATTTTCGGGAGGGACATCATAGGGCATATCACATCCAGGTGCAACGATAAAATTGTTTTTTGAAATTTTCTTTTCTTTAAATTCATCTAAGAGATCAACAATATATTTCATATTGTCTTGCTGAGATCCATGGAGCATAACTGTTGTTAAAGGAATATTTCCCCCAATAGTAATATTGTATTTATCTGTGATCTTTTTTGCTTCTACCAAATCAATATTTTCATCGATAAATATAGAATCCGGGTTGGTTTTACACATTAAGTCAATATTTTTAGTTGCATCCCCACAAACAAAGAAAGATGAAAACACATCCTTTTTTTTGAGAAATTTAAAAATATCACTAAACGGATCTGTCAATATTTCCTCAAATGTTCGGGGAGACACTTGCGAAACAACTGGATCCACAATCGCAATTACATCCATACCAGTTTCAATATAATATTTCGATACCTCAATTGCGACCTTTTTGGTAAAATTGAGTAATTTCTTGGTATAATCCTTATTTCGAATCATATCCATATAGAGGTTAGTCCCTCTTAAATGAGAGGCCAAAGTTAAGGGACCAGTGACCAGAGCAAATAATGCAGTCGAGTCACCAACTTCTGACTTAAGTCTTTTCATCACATTTAAATACATCGGAAGCCTCCCATCATTCTTTTGAGGAATTTTTGATGGAATTTCTTCCTTATTTTTCAATGGGTGTGTGTCAACCACAGGGGGTGATTTTTCCAACCATTTTAATTTACAGCCAAGGATTTCAGCCTCTATTTGTAAATCAAACATAATCGGTTGACCATCGGGATGATATTGTTTATTGACTTCCAATAAACACTCAAATAATTTATCTTCATCTTTTAATAATTCATCGGCAGGTATTGATTTAATTTTTCCTGCATGGATCCCAGCAAATGGAACCCAAGGCAATTGTTCTACATCCTCACCTTTTAATGCTCTAAATAAGCGTTCTTTTCCCATAAATGAAACCTCTTGGAATTTAATTCTTTTTGTAACATTATCAAATAAAAATGAATGAAAAAAAAACCTTTCATTATAGAAAAAAAATTAATGTTGTTCAGTTTTGAGGTTTTTAAATTAATCAAATTTGATGTATTCATATCCAGAGGTTTCCGCGGGAAAAGCATAATGGACTTTTTGGAAATCATCCCTAAACTTTTTGACTTTTTCCTTAACCACTTTGGCATCTTTTTGATCCACCACAATTTCTTTCATAAATTCAGCAACTTGTTTCATTTCCTCTTCCTTCATCCCGATACGGGTCAATTCAGATGTACCTAATCTTATACCACCTGGATTCTTATAGGACCGCTTATACTTTGAGATGTCCCATGGTAATAGATTCCTGTTGATAATGATCCCGGCCTTCTCCAATGCCTCCTCAATATCGCCGCCTAATCCAATAGTATCTTTAAAGTTGGAGATATCGGCAACAACTTGATGAGATTCGGTAAATCCTTTTTCCTTACAAAGCACATTAAAGCCCGCACCGTGTAATGCCTCTGCAAGTGCTTTTGCATTATCAATTACCTGTTTATGATATTCTTTCCCGAATTCTTTCATCTCTGCTAATGTAACCGCTAAACCAGCCACATTATGAAGGTGATGATTTGAAAGCATTGAAGGAAAACAAGCTTTGGTAAGATCTTTATGTAAATCCTTATTATCAATATCGGAAAGTAAGATACCGTGCTGAGGACCAGGAAATGTTTTATGGGTAGAACCCATCATTACATCTGCACCCTCTCTTAGAGGATCTTGGAAATAGCCCGACCCAATAAGACCCAATACATGTGCTGCATCATATAATACTGTTGCGCCAACTTCTTTAGCAACTTCAGAAAGCTCCTTTACTGGATGAGGGAAAAGAAAGACAGAACCTCCAAAAAGAACAATTTTTGGTTCTATTTCTCGAATCACTTTTGCACTCGCATCTATGTCTAAATTCATTTCTCCCCAATCGAATTTTAGATAATGAACATCCAGTCCATGGACAGCCCCAGCTGTACCACCGATATATCTGCCACTTTTCCTTCCCTTCTTTGGAGCGTGAGAAATATGACCTCCGCTCGGAATTGGCATACATACCATCTTATCTCCCGGATCACTTACTGCAGTATAGGCAGCTAAATTTGCAACTACGCCAGAAATAGGTCTTACATCTGCAAATTTGCAATTAAAATATTCTTTTGACATATCGGTTGCCATAATCTCGATATTATCAATATATTCGCACCCCGCATACACTCTTTGACCCGCAACTCCTTCAGCATATCTATGGGAAAAATCAGAATTGCAAGCTTCCCTACATTGAGGGCTTGTAACGTTTTCACTCGCAATTAGAGGAATTCCGTTTTTAAAAAGCTCATGATGAGCCTTTAGATTCTCTCGAATTTCGTTCAGAGTCTCCATATGAGAGATAATTAAAATTAATAGAAAAAATTTCTTTAAGAAAAAAAAGCAGAAAAACAAAAATTATTAACTAGTTATTAACTCTGTCTTCCATTAAGGCACGAGCCTCAAAAATATTGAGTTTCTTACCTTTCTCCAACTTATCTTTCGCATCTTGAAGTGTGAGTTTTTTGATTTCTTTTCGTGCTTTCTTTTTGTTTCGGTATTGTGATTTTTTGCGGATAATTTTCTTCCGTTTTAATTTTTGAGATACTTCAACCAGCCTGTTATGATAGATATCTGCAACATACTTGTTTTCATTAAGTTCTTTCTGAAGTAAATCTTTCTCATTTTGCAATTCTCTAATTTCTTTACTAAGGTCAATATAGAGAAGGTGCCAATTTTGAGATTCATCCGCAAACTTGGTGAGTCTTTCCTTCACTTTTTCAAGTTCTTCTTTCAATTCTCCAATTTTATCGTAATATTCTTTGAATTGGTTAGTCGGTTTAAGAGAGTAAAGATGCTGTAATTTGGCCTCATATCTGCCAATTTCATCAACTAACTTATTTTCATCAGCCAAGCTTAAATCTTCAGTTTCAATTCTTCGTTCGAGATGTTCAACTTTATTTCTGATCTTATAGATCTTTCTCTTTACATCATTCCAACTTTGACCAGATGTAGTTTTAACTGAACCTTTTTTGGCTTCTCTTAATTCTGCAGTGACTTTTTTCAATTCATCAATGATTTCATACTTACGGTCCTTAATTTTAGCAACTTTCTTATTAAGTTTATCCCGCTTTGCTTTATAATCATATGCTTTATCCTGAAGTTCATTCATTTCGTTTTGGAGTTTTTTAATTTGATTAATAAACTCCCCAGTTTGATCATTATACTTATCTCTAATCCGTTTCAATTCGTCAATATCGTCTAAAGACTGAACTTCATCCTTAATTCTTTTAATTTTAGAAGAATTTTTTAATTTCTCTTTATAGAATTTTTTATTGTGTCTTCGACCTCTTCTTCTTCTTCTTTTCTTCTTATATCTCTTTTTTCTCTTCTTAGATCTTTTCTTAGAAGATTTTTTCTTAGAAGATTTTTTCTTAGAAGATTTTTTCTTTGATTTCTTCTTATTAGAAGATTTCTTTGAAGGTTTTTTCTTCGATGATTTTTTCTTATTTGAAGATTTCTTCTTTGAGGATTTCTTTTCATCCTTCTTATCATTAGCTTTCTTAGAAGAATCTTTTTTGTCCTGACCATCTACTTTTTCTTGTTCAGAAGAAGATTCACTACTTTTTTCAGTATCCTTTTCGTTGGTCGATTTCGTTTCGTCTTTCTTTTCCTTGCTGTCTTCGTCAACCATTATGTGTGGTACTCCGTTAATTCATAAGCATTAAAAATAGAATATATTATGACATTAGAATTAAATGTGTTTTCAAGATAAAATAAACTAGTTTCCTTTTAAAAATTTATGATATTTATCATGCGGCGATTTCTTCAAATAAAAAGCTTTGGATCATTTGGGACTTTCAACACAAATGTGAAAAAATTAGAGCAATATTAGCACATTAAAGCAACCCAATTGTCTCCCATTTTGATTTTTGAATATTTTTTTTTCAGATCTTTCACAAAAATGAACATAAAATCAGTTAAAAACGAAATTTGGTTTCTCGGGTTATCTCCTCTAAAAGATAAAATCTTATCTATTTTGCTTCATTTTTAAGATCTATGAGCGATAATATTGTTAAAAATGGAATGTATGTCTTGATATTTTATGATAAAAGGCGGGAGTGGCTTAGGAAAGTAGAGAAGGATCAACAATTTCATTGTGATCGTGGATTTTTGAATTTTAATGATATTATCGGAAAAACATTTGGACAGGAGGTTCGCCTTTCTTCTGGTCGAAAAGTCGGTTTATTTCGCCCCACAATCACAGATAAAATATACCATATGAAAAGAATTTCCCAAATAATTTATCCTGAGGACATTAGTTTAATTTTAACCTATGGGAATGTTCAAGCAAATTCAAAAATTTTGGAAGCAGGGACCGGCAGTGCTTCTCTCACGGGATGTATGGGAAGATATTGCCAACCAGCAGGTATGGTTAAGACGTTCGATTTGCGAAAAAAGGCCTATGATCAAGCCATAGAGAACATCGACCTTATTGGAGTACAAGATACGGTAAATTTAAATTTAGGAAACTTTCTTGAAAAGAAAGACCAACTAAAAGATCTTAATTTCATTATGCTCGACCTTCCCAATACATGGGAGATGATATCCGAACTAAAAGAGAATCTCTTACCCGATGGTAGATTTTGCCTTTTTAACCCCGTGATTGAACAAGTCGGAAAGAATTTAAAGGAACTAAAAAAGCACGACATGACTAATTATATCGTTTTAGAGATGTTGAAAAGAGATTTTCAAGTAAAGCCAAATGCCACACGCCCTTATGGGAGGGTAGTAGGCCATACAGGATATTTAACATTCGTGGAGAAAAATAATGAGGTTCCAATCATAAGCGATGATTATAATAATTATTACTCGCCTGAAAACATTGGCTATCTTCTCTTGCATGGAAATATCCACTTAAAGAGAGACTTAGCCGTAATATGCCCCAAAGAGTCAAAAATACCGTCTTTACTTAATCAGACATTCCAAATTGAAGAAAATAAACCAATTAAAAATTTCATAATATTCAATTCAATAGAGGAAATCCAGAATACAGAAAAAGAGGATAATACATATGAAACCATTATTTTGGATGATTTTGTAACCAATGAAACCTTGGATGAAATAAAAGAATATTTAGATTATGGAGGAATTCTCATTTCCTTGAACAAATATATACAAGATATGAAATCTATTCATGATCAAATGTATTTGTCGAAGTATCATAGGATTAAATCCGTTGAACTTATTAAGAGAGAAGTAGCTTTTGATAACAATAAATGCTTTTCCAAGGCCCTACATAAACAGCCATCAGGTTATATTACTTTTGGAAAAAAAGTAAAAAAGCTTAAAAAAAAAAAGAAAAACATAGATAAGGAGAAATTAACTAAGGAACTTAAGAGTAAATATGATCTTTCTTTATTGGATGTTGGAAACCCTTATGAGGATACGAAAGAAAACGAAAAAATAGATTATGCCAATTTACGTGAGTAATAATATTTATGCATGTAATATTATATAGATAGATTTAACTTTTTTAAAATCTTTTAGAATTTAAGTGATAGATATGGGACATGAGAAATTAAACAGGAGTTTGGAATGGATGTTCGACTTTACGAAACTTCATAAAGTTAACGAAAATCTGGACCCCAATAATCCGGTAATACCAGTTGTTGTTCAAGATGCAAATACATTAGAAGTATTAATCGTTGCGTATGCGAATAAAAAGGCAGTTATCCACAGTTTTGAGAGCGGAAATGCTACATTTTGGAGTACATCCCGAAATGAACTGTGGGAGAAGGGAAAAACCTCCGGTAATACCTTAAAATTAAAGGAAGTTCGGGTGAATTGTGACCAAAATTCTCTCGTATATTTAGTTGAACCCGCAAAGGGTGGGGCCTGCCATGTTTCGGATACAAATGGCGATGCAATTAGAACATGTTATTATCGACGGGTTATTTACAAAAAAGATGAAGATAACGGATCTTTTAAGTTAGAAACTTTAGAAGATGTAGATCTCTAAGATCCTTTTTTTATGAATCTATGATATAGGTTCATTTTTCACTCCGATTTTTCTTTTCGCTTTTTGATGAAAACTTTTTTCCTCGAATTGTGAATACCTCATTGTTATTTAATTGGGAAATAATAAAAAATAAAAAGGGAATTTCGTTTTATTGCTAGGGTCTTAATAATGAACGATGAGAAAAATTCACCACAAACCATTGTAGTTACTGGGAGTTCTTGGGGAGACGAAGGAAAGGGCAAGATTGTTGATTATCTTGCGGAAAAAGCAGACATTGTAGTACGATTTCAAGGAGGAAATAACGCGGGTCACACCGTGGTAGTAAAGGAAAAAACATATAAATTTCATCTTATTCCTAGCGGTGCAATCCAAGGAAAAGAAATACTTATCGGAAATGGAGTAGTCCTGGATCCCGCAGTTATGTTTGAAGAGATAAAAATGCTAGAATCGGAAAATATCACTCCAAAATTGAAAATATCAGACACAACGCATGTTATTTTCCCATTCCATAAAGTTCTGGATGGGCTTGAAGAAAAAACTAAGGGAGACTATGCAGCAGGGACCACAAAAAGGGGTATTGGACCCACCTATAGCGATAAAATGGCGAGATATGGCATCCGGGTGTTTGATATACTTCATGAAAATATATTCAAAGGTAAATTCGATCGATTATATGAAAAAAACCAAAAAATTTTCAAAGCATTTGTGGGAGAAGATGAGGATTGGGGCTTGGACAAAAATAAAATCTTCCAAGATTATCTTAAATACGGAAAGAGATTAAAGAAATATGTAACTAAAGGGGCTCATTATATTAATTCTGCTCTTGATGAAAAAAAGAATGTTCTTTTTGAAGGAGCCCAAGGAACCTTATTAGGGATTGACCACGGAATGTATCCATTTGGAACATCCTCAATAACTAATGCAGGTGGTGTTTGTGGCGGATGTGGTGTGTCCCCCAAAAGAATTGATACAGTTGTGGGGATTGTTAAGGCTTACACATCCCGGGTTGGCGGTGGACCAGTCCCAACAGAGCTTGAAGGCGATATTGCCAAGCAAATAAGGAAGCAAGGGCATGAATATGGAACCACCACTGGGCGACCCAGAAGAGTAGGGTGGATCGATTGCTTCAACTTAAAGTATTCCATTATGATCAACCAATATGATTTCTTAGCGGTAACTCTCCTAGACGCTTTAGAAGGGATTGACCCAATTAAGATTTGTACTGATTATCTTTATGAGGGAGAGCCCTTAAAAACATGGCCTATTCAGTCCGAAACTATTAAAGAATGCACACCAAAGTACATTGAAATGCCAGGGTGGGAATCAAGATCTTCCGATGAATGGTCCAAGATTGCTGAACAGGGATATGATGCCCTTCCAGAAGAAGTTAAGAACTATCAGGATAAATTAGAAGAGATCTTTGGTTGTGAGATTCGGATCATTTCAATCGGTCCAAACCGAAGTGACACCATTATAAAGAAAGAGATTTGGTAAAAAAAAATACACGAAACTCATAGATTTTTTTGTTTCTTATTACTTAACAATATTCCGTCTTATAATCTTTTAGTAAAGTGAAGGGATCTTCAGATTCTAAGCCTCGCGCGCGTCTGGAAAGCGCGGAATAAATCTTATTTAATTTCTCATATCTTTTTACTAAATTTGATTCTGGTTTTATTCTTGCGTTTTCATCCAGCTTAATGAAGTCTTCTGCAACCTCTTTGATCACTTTATCCGGATAATATGTCCATGCCGCATGAATTGCAGCACCTAACGCCGCACCCTCCCCGAGTACAGGAACCACTTCACAATCAAAAATATTTGCAATTGTTCTTCTCCATTGGGGTGATTTAGAGAGACCCCCCGTTAGACGAATTTCCTCAGCTTTTATTGGTAACTTGACGAAACCATCATATAAATTGAAGATATGTCCTTCAAGAACCCCCCTCGAGATATATTCAGTGGTTAGATCATTGATATTGAATCCAAAATAGATTGGGGCAGCAGCAGGTATATCGGGTGTTCTTTCCCCCTCATACCAAGGAATAATAATTCTGCCACCATTGCCAAATTCGGTATTTTTCACAATTTCATTAAACTCAGAATGTTCCAGTCCAAACATATTTAATACATATTCATATCCATTAGCCATATTCGAGATACATAAAAGTGGTAAATAATTATTAGTTGCATCACAAAACGCGGCAATTTCCCCATCCGGATCTATATATGGTTCCTCCATAAAACAATAAGCAGTCCCACTAGTTCCTAATGAAATGGTTACAATACCTTTCTTGTAATTACCTGTGCCAATGGCCCCCATCATATTATCACCGGAACCCGAGGCAATTTTACAGTCTTCGGAAAATCCATATTTTTTTCTCAATTTTTTGCCAATAGTCCCAATCGGTTCCCTTGAATCCCTCACAGGTGGTAATTTATCTTCAAGATCTTCGGAGATAAGATTTATCACTTTCGAAGACCATTTTTTAGTCTTAGGGTTCCATAAAGCAGTCCCAGAAGTATCACCAGGTTCCATAACTATAACACCCCCATTTTTTCCTCCTGTGAGATACCAATTTACATAATTATGCACCAAGAGGATCGAGGCGGTATTCTCCCATTTCTCGGGTTCATTTCGAACCATATGAAAAATTTTGGGGGCAGTATAACCCGTCCTTTGGGTATTTCCCACCTCTTTAATCATTTCTTCGGGGCCACCAATTTTTTCGGTGAGGATTTCACATTCTGCTTGTGTAGAAAAATCATTCCATAGCTTTGAAGTATTTCGAGAGAGATTCCCCTCCTCATCTAAAGTCACAAGTCCATGCTGTTGGCCAGAAACTGAGATACTTTTAATGGAAGATACAATATCTCCATCATTTTTCCCCTTTAATTCCTCAAAAAGAGCATTTAATGCCTCAATCCACATTTTTGGATTAGATTCAGAAACTCCTATTCCTTTATCCTTTATTGTCCCTTGTTCTGTGTTGTATTGGGGCATATCTTCATCATAATTTATGGAATCTTGATAAATAACCTTCTTTTTCCCAAAATCGATCACTACAATCTTACAACTTTGAGTTGACACATCAATTCCCATAAATAGATCAGAGTTAGCTTTGTCCATCGTTATCATTCTATCTTTCTTTTTACTTAAATTAGATTTTTATCAATATTAAACTTCTTATTGTTATTTAAGTAATGTTAATAGATAATTAGAGGATTTTTCTTAAATTTTTAACGGAAGCAAATCATATAATTGCCCAAAATTTTTTAAAATTAGATCTGGGTTATATTCAAGCCATTCTTCTCTGGAATGTTTTGTACATACCACTGCAGTTTTTGTGCCAGCTGCCTTTCCAGCTTCAAGATCATAGGTAGAATCACCTATCATTATTGCTTTTTCGGGACTTGAGACCAACCCCAACATTTCTAGAGAACGGTAGATCATTTCGGGATCTGGTTTTGGCCGGGCAATATTATCAATCCCCACAAAACCCTCCGAGATTGAGTCCCATCCATTTGTGGTGTAAATTTTGTCCAGAACTCGATTGAAATTAGAACTTGCAAACACAATCTTTCCCCCCAAGTCTATAATCTTTCTAAGAATTTTTTCCACTTTTGGATAAACTGGAATTTCTCCGATATTTTCAATTAGCACATCCGTTTTCCTTTTTTTAAGCTTCTCTAGAAGATTTTGGTTTCCTTCTCCCAATAGATGTTCCGCAATCTTATCTGTAGGATTCCCAAAATAATAAGTTATCTCATCATCCTTTTTCTCAATCCCTAGCTCCCTTAATGCCTCCTTCCAAGACATAAGATGGATTGGAGTGGAGTCCAAAAGAGTCCCATCAATGTCCAAAATAAATCCATCGATCTTTTCTGTAGATGTCATATGACCTCGCTTTTCCTTTTTCTTTTTGTTCTTTACTAAGATTTCATTGATCTTTTAGGATTTTAATTGCTTTTTGATAATCATTACTTTTAAACACAAAAGAACCGGCAACAATCACATCAACCCCCGCATCTTTCACCAATGGAGCAGTTTCTTCATTTATGCCCCCATCCACCTGAATTTTATATGAATATTTTTTGCTATCATGTTCCCGCAGCTCATTTAGTTTTCTTATCTTGTCGAGAGAAGAATGCATGAATTTTTGTCCCCCAAATCCAGGTTTGACAGACATGACCAAAACAAGATTGGCTAAGTCCAAATAAGGAATAATTGCATCCACACTTGTTTCAGGGTTTATACAAAGCCCGAAATCAACTTGATTTTTGCGTAAAATATTATATATTTCATCAATATTCTCTGTTGATTCCACATGAATAGTTATTGAGTCAATACCTGCCTCAATGAAGTCTTGAATTAATTTCTCTGGTTTGTTTATCATCAAATGAGCATCAAATACTTTTTTTGAATGGGGACGTAAATTTTTAATAATTGGTGCCCCAAAAGTTAAATTCGGCACAAAATGACCATCCATTACATCCAAATGGATCCAGTCTGCACCAGCCTCATCAGCAGCAGTAATTTCATCCGCTAGATGGCTGAAGTCAGATGCTAAAATCGAAGGAGCTACTAATACCATATAAGAAAGATAACAAAGAAAGAAAGAAAAAATTTTGTACTTTCTCTATTTAATGAGAAGTAAAAGTAAAAAAAAAAAGAATTTTATATTGTTTGATGTTTTTCCGAAAAACTTACATCGCACCGGGGGGCATACCGCCCATTCCGCCCATTCCACCCATACCACCGCCGGGAGGTCCACCCGCACCGGGTGGAGGACCTTCGCTTTTTTTGGACCGAATAAGATCATCAATCCTTAATATCATCACGGCAAGTTCAGTGGCAGCTTTAATGATCTCATCAATATTTGCAACGGGTTCGAGAACGCCGGTTTCTAAGGCATCTTTAATTTCTCCAGAGTAAACTTCTAAGCCCATAAAGGCGTTTCCTTCTTTACTATGGGCACCTCTAAGATTTGCGATAACTGGGATTGGATCCAAACCAGCATTCTCTGCAAGGGTGATTGGAATGATCTCCAAACCTCTGGCAAAGCTTTCAATTGCTATTTGTTCCTTACCCGTTTGTTCTTGAGCAGTTTCCATTAATCTTTGTGAGAGTTCCATCTCAACGGCCCCACCACCCCCAACTACAGCAGATCTATCATGAATAGATGCAATTACGCATAACGCATCATGCATACTTCTGTCTGCTTCATCAAGAATGGTATTTGCACCACCTCTAAGTAGAAGAGAAACAGCCTTTGGATTTTTACAGCCCGAGATAAAACATAAATCATCTCCAGCAACCTTTTTGAACTCGACTTTATCTGCTTTACCTAAGTCATCGGCTGAGAGAGATTCAATATTCTCGACGATGCTTCCACCAACAGCCTTTTTCAGCTTAATCATATCGGTTTTAGTTACAGATTTTACTGCTACAATACCGTATTTTTGAAGGAAATGGCTGACTTCATCCTCAATTCCTTTCTGATTAATGACCACATTCGCACCAGATTCTTTTATTTTATCTGCGTAATGCTTCAAAACTTTTTCTTCTTCATCTAAAAAGGACTGGATATCATTTGGATCGGAGATTTTAAGATCACTGGAAAATTCCGTTTTCTTCACTTCAAATGATTGAGCCATTAACGCAATCTTTGCATCATTTACAATTCTTGGCATCATTTGGTGTGTAGGATCCTTTTCTAAGATAATTCCATCAACAATCTCTGAATCTTTGATCGATTGACCTTTCTTCTTGCTAATGATGATGTTTTTCACATTTGCCATATTGTTACCATTTTCTGCTTTAACCTTGGAAAAGGCATCAACTGCAAGCTCTGCGAAAAAGTCCTTATTTCCCGAGATTCCTTTGCTGTTCATGGTTGTTGTTGCGACTTTCTTAAGAATTTCCCTGTCTTTATCTACATCAATTTTCTTGGCAACTTCATTGAGGATTTTTCTTGATTTCTTCCCCGCAATGCTAAAACCTTTTGAAATAACGGCAGGATGAATTCCTTGATCAATGAGATCGCTGGCAACGGTTAAGAGATGGCCCGCAATGATGACACTGCTGGTTGTCCCATCCCCTACATTTTCATCTTGGGATCTGGCAATGGCAACGGCCATTTTGGCGCCAGGATGCTCAACATCCAGCTCTTCCAAAATCGTCGCACCATCATTAGTCACCGTAATATCACCAAGACCGTCAATTAACATCTTATCCATTCCTCGTGGGCCGAGAGTGCTTTTTACGGCTTCGGCAACGGCTTGAATGGCTTCAATGTTACGGTTCCTGGCGTTATTCCCTTTGGTTCTCTTTGTTCCTTCTTTAAGTACTAAGATTGGTACTCCGCCTAACTGTGACATTTTTTATCAACTCTATGTAAAATCGATTTTTATACTTTTTTGCGTATTTTTCAAACACTTTTTCATTTGTATTTCAAAATTACACATACAAAATAACTTTCAATGTGTAAAATTCGATCATTCGAATTTTTTTAGAGTATATTGTTTGAGAAAGATAAGGAATAAAAATTAAAAAAATTTTTGACTTGGACTTCCCATTGATTACAAAAGATCTTAAAAACAAAAAAATTTTGATAGGATTAAATGTAATAAAAATTATTTTACTAAACGAGCAGCCTTAACTGCCTTTTTCCATCGCTCTATCTTTGTTTTTCGGGTTTCTTCATCAATTTTAGGCTCGAATACATCGTAATTAGAACAAAAATTCGTTAAATCTTTTTGTTGCCAAAAACCCGCACCGATTCCCGCCAAATATCCAACACCAGTAGCGGTCATATCGGATTCAGGTGCCCTTTCAACCCTAACATCAGCCAAGTCAGACAATATCTGGAGCAGAATATCGGATTTGGAAACACCACCATCAACCCGAATTGATTTTATGTCTATATCAGTATCTTGCTCAATACCCAACATAATTTCTACATCTCTCATTGCAATCCCCTCTAAAACCGCCCGTGCAAGATGTCTACGGTGTGTTGAGAGAGATAAGCCAAAAACTGATGCTCTCATCCTTGCATCAAAATAGGGAAAGTTTATTCCCGATGGAGTCGGGATGAATATAACCCCATTGGTATCCTCGGTTTGGGAAGCGAATTCATTTAGAACTTTAGGAGTATCTGCAAGACCCATCCCTTTTCCCAGCCAATCAATCAAGGTACCAGCAGTAGCAACTATCCCCTCAAGCATATAGGTGGTTTTTCCGTTGATTTTCCATGCCAATAATGGAAACAAACCTCTTTTTGACAACTTAGGTTTCTCACCCACATTAATATCAACAAAGGCACCGGATCCTTGCGAGATTTTGGCCGAACCTTTTTCAAATGAACAATGCCCAAATAAAGAGGCCATTTGGTCACCGGCTACAGCTTTAATTGGGATCTTTACTCCCCACAATGACTTCTCGGTCATTCCAAAATCATCGATATTCTCCTTTACCTCTGGGAATATATTCATGGGAATTTTAAAAATGGAGCAAATAATTGAATTCCATTCAAATTGAAAATGATTATACATACTTGTTGCTGCAGCGTTTGTAACATCAGTCAAATGTTTTTTGTGAGCAGTTAATTTATAAATAAACCATGTGTCCAATGTCCCAAACATGAGCTCCCCTTTTTCGGCCCTTTTCAGAAGCTCTGGTTTTTCTTTAAATAACCAATAAAGTCTGACTACCGCATGAGAGGAAGTGAGTTTGAGCATCCCCGCCACATTTAACATTACATTATTGGTTAATTTGGATATCATCTTTGTGAGAGTTCGGAATGCCCTATATTTGAAATCTTTATTCATTTTCTCTACCATATCAGCACATCTAACATCCGCCCAGGAAATTAGGGGTGAGACAGGCTTCCCCGTATCCCTTTCCCATAAGCAAAAAGAAGCTCTCTGATTGGTTATGCCGATTGCAGCGACTTCCTCGGCACTATATTCTGATTTCGCAAAAACCTTATCCACCACACTTTTCAAGGCATCCCATAAAACTTCAGGATCATGTTCGATTGCTCCGGACACAGGTGTGGAGGGAAGGGTTTTCTCGTATTCCTTTTCAACTATCTCACCAGACCTATTGAATAGAATGGCCCGAATCCCAGTTCCGCCACTATCAATACTTAATATATATTTCTTTTCCATATATAACATTAGGCCTTTTCCACCCTTAAATTTATAGGGGGAATATTTTTTATTATTTTCCCACTTTTTATCATAAGAGAGACGGAGTTCAATCAATGAGGAAAATTAGATGTCCAAAAAATTCATAGTTTCAGATTTAGATGGTACTTTACTAGATAACCCCAAAAGATTGTCCCAACAATATATTGATCAATTAAATGAGCTTATCGATAAAGGCTTGGATTTCACCATCGCAACGGGTCGGGATATGAAAAAGACCAAGAAAGCAATCGGGAATTTAAAAATTAAATATCCTGTGATATTGACCAACGGGGCCCTTCTAGCAGATTTAGAAAAAGAAAAATATCTCAAAACCACCGAAATTAACAACGAGATTGCCAATGAAATTTTAGAACTCGGGAAAAATATGGGAATAAAGCCTATTGTTTTTGCAGCCTACGACGATGAAAAAGAAAAACTCCATTTTAACAAGGGTAAATGGGGGAAAAAATACAATCCACCCATTTTACTTAAACCATCTGAATACGTGCCCTATAAGAATCTAAAGGTGGTTTCTATGCAATTTCATCATTTAAAAGAAAGATTGGATGAAATGAAAAAGGAGTTAGAGAAAAGATACGGAAATCGAATCAACCTAATTTACATTGAGGATGTTTCCTATAAGCACCACGAAATACCCGGAAATTGGTACTGGTTGGAGGTTAATTCCCATCAAGCAGGTAAAGATAAAATGTTGAAAACCTTATCCGATGTTGTCGGTAGAAAATTGGAGGATATGGTAATTTTCGGAGATAATTATAATGATCTGGAAATGATGGAGATTGCGGGCAAGTCCATCGCCGTTGAGGATTCACCCTCAGAGGTAAGGAATCTTGCAGACGAAATCTGCGAGAAAAGTAAAAACGGGGGAGTTATAACATATATCCTTAAAAATAAGGATTTTCTGAACTAAATGTTTTCTAAAGACCCCAAACTAGATGGATTTTTGATTAGTAAGCGATAATAAGAAAAAAATGGGAATAACCAATCCAGTGAGCAACATCCGATTATTTTAGAGTTGGATAATACAATCTGGGTTAACTAATCGATTATATAAAAGATTCTAAACCAAGTTCTTTTAATTTCTTTTC
>CAZEPC010000041.1:18534-18818 GCA_964513765.1 uncultured archaeon | reverse complement strand
GGTTCAAAAACAAAAATATCACACACCTATGACAAGATTCATCCATCTCTTTTGGGTGATCAACCCCAATTATACTGAAGAACATATCAAAGAGATGCTCCTTACTTCCAATATTGAACTTTTTTATAAAATATTAAAGTCGTTACCCTATCAAAAATCTCTTTCATTCATTGTTGCGGAATTTCCCAAAACAAGAAATACATATAGCGGTTTTAAAAGAGTCAAGAGAAAGATAGGCCAAGTTTTAAGGGAGTATAAAGGCACAGATTACCCTATTGTGGACT
>CAZEPC010000041.1:0-18524 GCA_964513765.1 uncultured archaeon | reverse complement strand
AAATTTAGATGTCTATTATATGCCTAAAGATTATAAAAAAAACAAAGATAAATTATCTGGTTCTTTCAGAATATATTTCAATAATCCATATTTCGATTCAGACTTCATCCCTCCATCTTTAGTTAAAAGATTCAAAAGAGCGCTCAAATTATATCAAAATTATCAAGATAATCTCAATCCGTATTCAAAATCTCAGGAAAAATTATATTCATTGTTTCAGAATGCTTTAGATAAAAAAAACCAATATTTGAAACAATACCCTCTTATCAAAAAGGAATTGGAAGATTATAAAAAGGACAAATCCAAGTTATGGAATAATCACGAGAAGCCTAAGAATGATTATCTTTTTAATTTTAAGGAGAAGATTGTAAAAAATATATCTCTTTTAAGGAGACATAACTTTAGAATTAGATGCTTTCGAACCTCTCAGGAGAATTTTGATGGAATTTTAAAAAAGAATCTACTCCCTATTTTCATGGATTTCATTGAGAGTATTCCCACCCAAGGTTCAGTTTTTTACAAATTTATAGATATTAAAGGCAATTTCAGTGATGAATTATTTTGCTTGGAAAGCATCAAGAACTTTCTGGGTGATATTTGTGTTTTCTTAGAAAAGAAGATTAAAGGGAAGTGGATGTTTGTGGGAATGGCATTTGGTAATTATAAAAGAGATATAACTTACTATTCTAAACAATATTATAGCTCTTTACTATTTCTTGAACACTTCAGGGGTTATGGTTTGGCAAAAATATTGACATTGCTTGCTATATTTTACAATATTGATCAATATGATGCAATTATTGAACAATCAACTGCTTTCAATAATGTTGTTAAGAATCTTGTTCAGAGGGCGGGATTTAAGGATTATGGACTGATTAAGAATAGTGTTTATTCCATTAATCCAAATCTAAATCATAAAAATTATCAAAAAACAAGTGAATGTCCTTTAGTTTGTACAGGGTTTTTCCGGCGTTATATATTTGTTGAAAATTATGCCGATATTGTGAAGCAAGCTCTGTCAAAGGTAGAAAATGATTCAGAGGTAATTCAGAGGTTATATTGATTTCATAAATCTTTTACAATAATTATCTACTGGCCTGTTTTACGCCGTCTTTTTCAAAATAATATACTGGATAAGCCCTATGGCCATTGTAAATATTGAATATACCAAAAATGGAAATATCAATGAGATATTTGCCAGAGCTCCTGCAATTATGGGGCTTATTGATGATCCGATTCCCACCATTGCCTCAAAAAAACCAGCTTTCGTACCTTTCTTTTCTTTTTCAAATTTCATTAGTAAAAAAAGAGCAACATAATAAATCCTTCCATTCAAAAACCCAATTATAAAAAAGATGATAGAAATTATCCAAATTTCATTAAAAAAATAAAGAAAGATAAGAAATAACCCAGAACTAAATGTAGAAACAATTAAAGATGGTATATTTTTCCGAAAATATCTCCCCAAATAAAAATAAAGTATTCTTGCAATCCCAAAAATTAAAGCAATATTTCCTATCGTTTTTCCTGAAAGGGAGAGCCCCCTTGGAAGCTTTGCATAGTTTGGAAAATATGTACTTGTTATTCTTGAGATAAATGCAAACATCAGATTTGCCATTAATATAATTAACAACAATTTTTTTTGGATTGATTGCTGAGTTTTTGTTCTTTTATGATCTATATAATTTTTCCCTTGTATCTCTTGGGTTTGTTCATTTTCTTGATTTCTTTTTGAATTTGCTGGCACAATGAATCTTGCAATCAAAAATGCCAAAATAAAAAGAGAAAATACAATAAAGGGAATAATGGTTATCTTAATCTCTGAAAGATATCCCCCGGCCCAAGCCCCCAAAGCCGCGCCCAAGCCCCAAAAAACACAGAAATTTGAAATTGACCTTTCATGTCCTTTTTCAGAATGTTCTGTATATTCAGAAATGAATGCTTCAACATTTGGCCAATAAAAGGCATAAGAAATTCCAAAACCAATTAAACTAATAAGACATAAGCTATAAAATAAATCGAAACTCTCTTGATAAAAGGTAAAAATGAATAATACCGCAAATAGCGATTGGAAAGAAGTGGCAATGCTTAATGATTTTTTTCGGGGTATTCTATCGGTAAATACTCCCAATATGGCGGGCATAAAGCAATATGAAAGCCCGTATGCAGTCCCAATCCATCCCACTTGGACTGTATTTCCTCCTAATTCTGTTCCAAAAAGGACGGCAGATACTGATATAAATGATAAATTAAAATCTCCGATAAAACCTAGTAAATATACAAATAAGAGTGGTCTGTCAAGTTTTTTCTTTTCAAACACATGTGAGATGAATAATAGAAAAATTAAGAATTTTTGGCCAATAATGAGAAACAATAAAAAAAGTGAATTAAGGTCCATTCTAGGTATTTCTTTTATTAATAAATGCATCTGCCAAAACGAGGGCAGTAATAGATTCTATTCCAACAAGGGCGCGGGGTACAATACATGGATCATGTCTCCCCCCTACTTTCAATTCAACCATTTCTTTTTTTTTGAAATTTAGGGTTTTTTGACTTTTTCCAATAGAAGCTGCTGGCTTAACTGCCACTTTAAAATTTATGGAATTTCCTATTGATATACCCCCAATAATTCCACCACAATGATTTGATTGGGTGCTGATCTCATCTTTTTCTTTGTCATAAATAAATTGATCATTATGTTCCGAACCCCTCATTTCAGCTGCTTTAAATCCAGTTCCAAACTCAATTCCTCTCACACCTGGAATCGAGAAAATTGCTCTGGAAATGATACTCTCCAATGAATCGAACCAAGGATCCCCGATTCCTTTTGGAAAATTCTCAATTCTTACAGATACTATTCCACCAATTGAATCTTCCTCTTCCTTAACTTGTTCAATCAAAGAAATCATCTTTTCGGCAATTTTCGGGTTGACTGTACGAACTATATTGGATTCCCCCTTCTCCAAGATTTCATCGACGTGATATTGTGTTTCATCGATAATATCGCCGATTTGGGAAACAAAAGCTCCAATTTTTACATTTTTCTTCCGCAAAATCATTTTCCCTATTGCTCCAGCTATAACAATTGGTGCTGTGAGCCGACCCGAAAATATTCCGCTTCCTCTAAGATCTACATTTTTCCCATATCTTAATAACGCAGGGTAATCTATGTGCGATGGCCTGTGAACTTCTCGAAAACGGGAATAATCTTTTGAATGATGATCTTTATTTTTTATAAAGAATGTTAAAGGGGCACCTGTAGTTTTTCCATTTTGGACCCCCGAGAGGATTTCAAATTGATCTTTTTCATCTCGATCTGTGCTAATTTTACTCTGGCCCGGTCTTCTCCTATTGAGATCTTTATTGATTAATTTTTTATCAATATTCAAATCAGAAGGGACACCGTCTAGGACTATGCCTATTCCCTTCCCATGTGATTCCCCGAATATTGTGGCAACTAAATTTTTCCCTAATGAATTTGATCCATTTCCCATGTGCTATCACATCAATTGTGAATTGTTATTTAATTCGTTTTTTCTTTATTCTTTGCAAATTTTAACAAGTATTTCTTCAATACTTGTGCATTCTCTTCAAGGGGACCAACATTTTCCACTACAAAATCTGCTTCAGGAAGATTTTGTTTTTTTCTCGCCCTATCGATCCTCCTTTTATATTCTGGATCTCCTTCAGATTCTCGCCCTCTGCTTTTTATTCTCTCAATGGTAATTTCTAAGGGGACTTTTACAAAGATTATTTTTAAATCCGGATATTTTTTCTTGGCTTCCTCAATTATACTTCGACTTACATTAATTACCACTAAATGCCCATTTTCAAGCCAATTTTCTACTTCAACTGGGACTCCATAGTATAGGTCATAAATGTGCCAATCCAGACAAAATTTTCCCATCGTTTTCATCTCTTTAAATTTTTCTTCCGTCACTGAATGGTATGGCTCTGTTTCATGAGGTGGTCTTGTAATATATCTCCGGGGTACTTTAATTTCCTCTAAATCTTCAGGCCATTGTTCCATTGCTTCTTTTAATAATGAATCTTTTCCACTTCCGCTATTTCCCACGATGAAAAATAGATTTCCTTTAAATGTTTTTGGCATTGTTTGAGATCACTTCTACTTTTTTTGTTCCCTAAATCTATTTTTTATTTAATTAAAAATTTGATTAAAAATCTTTCTAATTTTTCTAATATGAATATTCTGGTAAATCCTTTTTTCTTTTTTTGAGCTTTTCATAATCTTTCAATTTAGCCTTAATAATTTTTCTTATAGCCTTTTCAAATTTTTTTGATCTTAAATGAGGCAGTTCAATTAATTTTCTCTTTTGAAAATTGTTCGCAAAGTATTTCATTGTCTGTGCAAACCATTTTGATCGATATGATCGCTCAAATTCTGCATCTTCATCCAAATATGTTTCACGTGGAATTTTCTCTAATTTTGTTCTTTTATATTTTATATTTCTTTCAAACCATGTTTGCATAAGTATATTCACTTCCTTATTCATATTTGGCCTATATTTTTCCAGCAATTCATATATCTCAAAATCATCAATGGGCAAAAATTCAATTAATTTGTCTTCCTCTGTCTTTTTATCTTCAATTTTAGCCGAAAGATTGAAATTCCAATCTTCCACAGCCATTTGTTCTAATAATGGATATAATCTTCCCGGAGAAACCTTAGTGGCATCTTCAACTTTTCGAGCAATTTCAGAGATTCTAAATCTTACCTCTTCATAATCAGAGACATGTTTAACTCTCCTCATGTATTCTTGTCTTATTAATTCATAGACTAAATCTTTAGTATCTTTATCGATGGCCTTATTTAATATAATCTCTTGTTCTTCCTCATTTTGTTTTCTGGATTCTTCATCTTTGATTTTCCTCCCGTATTGAATGCCTAATGCTTGTACAAACAAATCTGATTGTTTTGAGGAGGAAAGGGACGATTTTTTACCCGAATAGAGTTTAATTCTTTTTCTTTTATCTGAGGTGATAAGTTCATTAAATCTTTCTCGCATAAACTTATTCGCTCGCCCCTCGGCTTTCTTATCATTTTGATACCGTTCTGTGATTGGAATAAAATCTAAATATACATCTTTCTCTCCGTCCTCATTTTCGATTTCTAAAATTTGGACATCCATGTATTTATCATCTAACCTATGAATAAGACTCCAAATCACCCCTTTTGGAAGAGAGGTAATTGCTTTAATTTGGGATATTAATTGTTCATTTATTTTGTATTTTTTTCCTCTTCTGATAAATTCTCGCTTAAGAAATTTTAAGATTGTATTCATACTTTTATCATGCTTGTCGATGGCAGCTTCATTAATTCTTAGAAAGATGCTGGTTTTTCTAGGACGCATATAATAAATAAGAATGGTAATCCCCAGAAAAATGATTATTAAAATGGGGATCATGACATAATCCAAGGTGAGAAATTTGGCAATTCCGGTTATCTCACCGATATTTTCTCTAATTAATCCAAGACGCGCCGTTGTTTGTGCCATAATTGTTCCAAACATAAACATTATAAATCCATCATTGGTGAAGAATAAGAAGCCGGTATCAAATTCCTTTCTGAGATCATTCACAATCCAGAAAAAGAAAATGATGGTCATTCCAAACTCTACAATGAACATAGTTCTTGAATTTCCAGTACTGCCCAATGCATCACTAATCCCATTGATCATAGTTTCATTAAGAAATAAGTAGAGTAAGATATTATAAATTACAAAAAGAAACATAACAAAACTAATTAATGCATAGGTGAGGTTATCAAATGCACTTGCTTTTTTTGTATCACTATATTTTCGGGTAAGAAAACCGTTGATAATTATAAAAACAAATATGGCGATCAAGGAAATATAGCCAATAGGCATAACAAAAGACATTTCTAAGGTATAAATATCAAAACTTGCATCTGGAACACTTGGTCCAAGAACATCTAAGGTAAAAAGGACAATATAATAACGAAATATCCACATAATGGTGACAAGTATTCCTAAAATTACATAAGGGGCTATTGCTGCCAAGATATATCTAAATAATGAATATCTTTGTGTCCATTTTGATTCTAATTTGGTGGCAAATTTTCGACTCCCAGAATAAAGTCTCACACTCTGGAGAACCATCCAAATCGTGGCTAGTCCCAATAAAAAGGTGTATTTGTCGTATCCTTGTTGTTCGATGACCTTTCCCAAAAAGAAATTGCCGACGGTTAAAGCAACGAAAGAACCAACATGTTTTAGGAGATATTTATCCTTAAAAAACCATTGAAGTGCTTTTTCATTTGTAAAAATAATGCCAAGCATAACAAAAGTTATCGTCAAACCGAATCCAAAATTATAAGGATCGTTGAGAACTATCCAATTCATAAACCTATCCGTAAATGATGAGCCATCAAAACTTAAGTTCATATGGAGGAAGATAAAAAGTGAAAAGAAGATGAACAAGAAGAGAAAAGATACCATCTTTTTTCCCACATAAGATGGTTTATCTGCTCTTTTCTGCTTTTTGGTTTTTCCTAAGAGTAACTCTTTAGCTCTTATTAGGCTTTTTCTTGTTGTATCTTTAAATTCTCGAAATTTTAGACTTAATATTTCCTTATACTCTTCTTTTTTCTGAACAAATGTGCTTTTATTATTTTTTTTACCATTTTCCCTTTTATTTTTACTTTTGAGCGAAAGAATTTGTCTCGTTTTCTTATCAGATGTCTTTTCCTTCCCTCTGATGCTCTCCTCCCGCCTCTGGGGAACAGACTCATTATCGCCGGCATCTTCTCCATGGGAATCTTGTTTGTTCATCTCAAATATTGATAATTAAATCAAACTTAATTATTTTCTTTCTTTACATTTTTGCGATTTATTCCGAAATCTTTCTTTAAATTTTTGAATTTTGCGATATTAATGATATTAAGATCCCCAATGACCACAAATGAGAGAAATTTTCAGAGGTTGGTAAAAGAGGGAATGGATAGATATGAAAATGCAATTGAATCTCCCTCCCCAAAAAATCGAATAAAATTTGCCAATAAATGTATACTAAAAATGAAAAATGCGCTTAAATTATCCGATCTTTTGGGATTAAAAGATGAACTGGGTTATATCTATGAGTATATTTCTCTAAGCTATAGCTTAATTGCAGAATCATATATGGAAAAAAAAGATATCAAATCCGCAGTATATACCTTTAAAAAAGCGAAAAAAGCTAATCAGAAAACCCTCAAGAATGAGGAAACCTATATTAGAGCATGTTATATTGAATCTAAATTATTGGAAGTGGCTCTTTTACAAAAAGATTGGGATTTAGTTGATACCTTTGCAAAAAATATCTATAAATTAACAAAAAAGATTGACACTATCCCCCGGAAAGTAAAATATCTCCGTTTATCGGTGGGAGCATTCATGAAAAGTAAAAATATTCGTTGGTTGAAGAAAACTCATAAAAAATTACGAAAGGCCGGCGATTCTCTTGATATTGATTTGAATCAAGTTAATGATTCTAACAAGGAACGATTATTTCTAAAAGGGACCATCTATTTTGATTATGCGGATTTTCTCCAAACGGTCCTCGAGAAAAAAAGAAAATCAAAATCTTATTTTGAAGATGCACTAGAAATCTTTAAGACTTTAAACTTAAATACATTTATAAAAAAAATCAAAAAAAAGCTCAATCAATATTAGTATTAATCCTTTATTTTAACCCACTTATTCTTATGGTTGATTTTGATGAAAAAACCTCCCTTAACCTATAAATTTCTCTCTAAGAAGAAGGTAACTGCTCAAATTATAGATTTATATTATATCTTTTTGGAAAAATTAAGAAAAAAAATCAATCCTCACATAGTGCCTGCATCAAATCATAAAGAAATATATTTAAAAATAAAGATTAAGGGGAAATACGAAAAGATTTATATTCAGAAATTTATGCCGGATAATTTAAAGGGAATCGTAATATGTCAACATGGAAACTCTGTCCATTCTGATTTATTTTTTCTCCTGGCGGATTCTCTCTTTGATAAGGATATCGGAGTTATTGCAATTGATAATAGAGGGCACGGAAGGTCTGATCCTCCTGCGGGAGATTTATGGGATCCGGAGTACATTTTCCCGTTTTATGATTATTTTATGAAAAAGTATCAATGCCCTAAATTTCTGTTGGGCGAAAGCTTAGGTTCTACGCTGGTAGCATACTATCTTGCTTCAAGGGAGGGTAAATCATTTTTAGATTCTCTTAAAGGGGTTATTTTCCAAGTTTCCCCTTATAAACTTAAGATTGAGGAAAGGATCCCCCTCAGAAATTCTTTTTTTGGACATTTGTTGGTAAAAGTCCTCTATTTCTTTTTACTTTTGGTGAATACAATCAGTTTTGGAAAAAAGTTTATTCCTAATACCCAAATCACTGATAAAAGATATTACCGCCTTTTTTCATACGGAGTGGACAAAATAGACCCCATAAGACCTGAATACACTACTGCCCGGCATTTCTCAACGGTAATTTTTCTTATTTTTAGATTTCGTAGGTGGCTTAGTAAATTAAAACATCCTGTTCTGATATTAGAGGGAACAGATGATTCTATAGTATCTCCTGGAGGTGCTTATAATATGGCTATTTCACAAATCCAGAATCAAAATAAAGTTAAACTGATCATGTATAAGGGCGCAGATCACAGCCTTTACAATGATAAAAACGCCAAGAGGATATTTTTCGATATTCATTCCTGGATATTAAGGCTTTTAGATTAAGATTATGCTTTAGAAAATAATAATTGATTTGGCTGTTGAAAAGGATAGAAAGAGCATATAAAAAAGTATGGGAAAAAAAAATAAAGATTTTTTTCCTGGTTTTATCCACGTTTTTTCATAATGACATCTTTGAGCTGTTCTACCATGTCTTTTAACTCAGAATTCACCTGTTCTAAATCCTCAACTCCTTGAGAAAGATTGGATGATTTCTTTGATACCATTTCATTAAGCTGGTTGGGCAATCCGCCAATTGATTGGGAAAGTGCTGTGGTCTCTTTTTCTACTAAACTGGGAAACGATGAAAGGGTTTGGGATTGTGAATTGATAGTTTCTTCAAATTCTGATTGCTTTTGGGAAAGGTTATTCGCCACCCCGCTCACCTTTCGTAATTTTCCTAAGAAATCCCTCAGGGAGACATTCATTTGCTCGTCAATAACTTCTCCCAATTCTTCCGAAAGGAGTTTGGTGAAACCTTGGAGCTTCTTTGGAACTTGCATTTGCTTCATTCCGAACTTTCGTATTTCTTTTTCGATCGATTCGCTGGCATCCTCTATTTCCTTTTCGAGGGCTTCCTCGAAAAATGTTTGAATCCTAGAAAGTCCAGCTCCAATAGCGTCTCTCATATCTCCCAATGTTTCGGTCATGGTTGCAGGTCCTTTCTTGATGGCAGTTCCTGTTTCCTTGGTGAAATCCTCAAGTTGTTCCAGCATTGGATTTAAGAATATAGTGGAGAAGTTTTTCATTCCTTGGGTCATGGATCCCTTTATTTCTTCAAATTCGTCTTCTTCCTCCTCTTCCTCTTGTTCCTCCTCTTCTTCCCATTCAGCACCTTCGGTAATCAATTCTTCTTTTGCTTCTTTAATGATTGGCTCTTTACTCTGAATATCCTCAATGATGTTTGATATTTCGTCATAAAAAGATGTGTCATCTGGGAATTCAACCGTTATCTTATCAGTTATTTCGTGATAATCGGATTCCATACCTTTTTTATAATCATCAAGTCGGAATGCTTGGAAACCCAATTCTTTATCTCCTTCTCCCAAATCAAAATATGTATGATCAAAGACTATTCCATAGGCATCAGGATTATGATCCGTTTGCCAGCCCAAATGATTACGAATATCAACCTTACTGAAAAAGGCCTTTAGTCCAGGATGGGAGTGGTACCATCCGATTGCAAAATAATCCTTTTTTCCCATCTCTTCATCGGCCGCAGCGAATGCTGCATAATCCTGGGGATCAAATTGTACTTCAATTGAGCTACCATGAGATATTGGAATTGAATCATATTGCACTAATTTATCTCCTTCTTTTTTGCCATAACATATTCCCATTACTTCTACGGAATTTTCTTTATTTTTGTTGCCGTACATCAATACATGTTTGAGCATTTTGATATATGCTTCTGGTTTGATTAAAACATCTGCTTCATTTGGAAACTCATCTATTTTTTGTGCCATTTTTTATCTCCTCCTATAAATCCTCGATCATTCCTTTGAGTGTTTTTATGGTGAATACTAAATCCTTCTGTTCTTCGATAACATCTTCTATACTCTTACCTGATGACCCTAAATTCGTATTCATGGTCATCTCAACCTTTGAAAGAAGATTGTCCGCACTTTTTCTAATCTTAGCAGAACTCTCCTTTAGCTTGGTCACTCCTTGGTCCACATATTCATTTTGTTCTTCAACTTTAGAGAGTAATGTGTTGCTGCTATTTGCAGATTTTTCTAAATTTGAGATCAACTGGTCTAATTCTTGATTGTATTTATCCAAGGTTGCTTCGAGTGCATTGCTAAAGGCACTTCCAATTTGATCTTTGATGCCGTTTTCCATATTTTCTAGTTTTTCGAGAAGCCCTTCTTGTTGCTTAAGCTGCATCTCTAATTGATCATCTATTAAAATATCTACAGTTCGCAACCTATCATTGATTTGATATTTAAACCACGATTGTAAATCTCCCATATTTTTGCTTAATTCTTTCTTAATGTCGGTTAGTATGGTTAAAATATTAATATTCTTATCAATTACTTCCCGGGTTAAAGTTGAAGCCCATTCATTAAGGTACAAAAAGAGAGGTTGGAAGACCGATGTAGATAATTCCTCGATGCTTTTGGAGAGATTTTCTGAAAAGGTAGAAAATTTTAATTCTGGCTCCTTTGCCATCATTGAATTTCTCCCAGGCATGGAAACATCACCAAATAAATCTGGAGTTTCCGAAAGTTCCAGTATGGGCGGTTCAACTTTATGGTATGAATCTATCAAACCTTTAATTACATCTAAATAGAATTCTTTTCCTTTCTCTTCGGGAGATTCCACCATATAATCGACCTCGTGGTAATTACTCATTGCTCCCTTTCCTGGATCGTCTAATCGAAAGACACTAAAGCCCATATCATCATCTTGGTTGAATCGTTCATGATCAAAGACTATTCCGATAGCCGCGGGGTTTGCCGTTTGGAATCCAAGTTGGTTCCTAATATCTACGGCCGAGAAAAAGCATGTGAGGCCTGGATGAGAATGGTACCATCCGATATTGAATAAACCCTCATCCCCGTATTTTGCATCCACCGAAGAAAAGTTAACATAATCTTGTGGTTCAAATGCGACCTCAACCTTGCCACCGTGGCTTATTGGAACAGCATCTTCTACAATTATATCATCTATGTCGGGATTGTTTCCTTTTACAGTTCTTCCCATTAACATTCCCATAACTTCTTTATATTCATTTCTGTCTTTTGCATTGGATCCGAAACGAAGGACATGCATCCTCATTTTCCAATATGCTTTTGGTTTAATGGTGACCATAGTCCCGTCATTCATCCCGCTGCCTTTTTTAGAGTTCTGATCTAAATCTATTCCTTCATCTGAAATTTTTAAACACCTCAATGTTATTATTATTACTTAATTGGAATTTTTTGCGTTAGTAATATCTAAAAAAATCCTGGTTGTTGATTTGGATCGATATCTGGTGTTACGTAACCTCCATCATCATCTTCATCCCAATCATATCCTCCAGTATCTGGCACTTCTGCCTCATCTATTTCTTCAATATATGGTTTCTCTGTATCGTACTTATCTATGAGTTCAATTATCAAATTCACTGTTTTATCTACATCGTTCCCTAATTCCGAAATTTCCCATGGTATTTTGCGGTGCTCACACATTTCATGAAGATGGGAGCTCATTCCCTTTTCCAACCGAAAAATCGAAAAACCATACCCCTCATTTTTAAGAAATGATTCTGGATTTAATAAAAGGGCAATCGCATTGGGATCCTCCGTTTGGATTTTTACTTGATTTCGGATATCTCTTGCCCTGAATTTCATGGGGCTCATCTCAATTACTTTATACCATCCTATATTGAATAGACCGGATTCTAATTCTTCTTCTAGTTCATTCAAATCGTCCCAGTGTTTATAAAACTCCTCGTCAAAAACTGCCTCTGAATGATCGCTATGCAAAATTGGGACAATTTTCTCTACAATTCGTGTATCCCCGGAATGTTTACCAACTAGAATACCATAGGCGTATTTTGAATCCTTTCCAAATTCATTCCAGAACCTGTAAGAATGGAGAAATAGCTTAATTAGCGCGAATGGTTTAATCTTGCAAAGTTCTTGTGGTTGTTGAATATTTATATTAATATTAGGCATTGCACACATTTTTTTCACCTTAATCTTGGTATCTTAATTTTTTCTCTTTATATCCTTATTACACCTTTTCAATTGCACCTTCTGGTGCCCCTGTTATTGGTTTTTCAAACATCTCTTGAATGAGCGGTTTTTCTTTCTTTCTTCCCGTTTGAAGATCAATGACAAGTTGAAATAAATTATCAATATCCTCAATTTCACCAAAATTCCAATCTACCTCCTCAAATCTCGATTCCTTATCGATTTCAGGCAATTCTCCCTTTAACTTCTTGATGCTCATTTCATATTGGTCTGCATTTGGGGGGAGAAACATAGCAATAGCCTGATCACAATATGCTGTTTGGATATATATTTGATTTTTCTTGTCAGTCTCATTGGGCTGTGTATTTCCTGGCTTAGTCGTTCTAACCCAACCGACAATTTGATCATATATAAACTCGGGGTCGTAATGCGCTTGATTAAAGGATTCTATTTGATGAAATATTTCATGTTTTAGCTCAAAATCAATCGGTTGCTGGTAAGAATGGGAAAGGGGTAAGTAATCTTGTGGATATACTTTCCCCTCCTCTATATAACCTGTTAATAGCCCATAAATGAATCTGTCATCTCTGGCATACCGCTTTGAGTGTTTATATATCTTCAAATATGCCAATGGATTAATTTTAATTTCCATCTTTTTTCTCTATTGATACTTTCTTTTCGAATCTTTTTTATTTTTTCTTTTCATAGATCTTTTTTTTGGCTAATTCCGACTTTGGTTCTTGGTTGGTGATAGAGTTGCTAAAGAAAAAAAATATAATATACAAAAAAACAAAGATAAATTATGGCATTACCAGAAGAGCTAAAAAAAGTAGTGAATAATAAAGTTGTCCCTAAGATGGATTCAGAATCTTCAGAGGACAATTATTTCAATAAAATGCACTTGAAAGTGGAGGATAATGCCTCCGAAATCTTAACTAATTATCTGTGGATTAGAAACATAATTAAAGAGGCAATTCCATGGAAACTAAAAAATATTAGAACTCGAAAATTTTCAATGAGAGATGTCTATCCTAGTCCCTTTGTTCTTCAATTTATTGACAGGGTGGACATTCGAGAAGGTACCAAATTTACTCCAATTATGATTACATATGCAGCGATCTCACCTGCAATCATTCCGAGAGATTTACAATGTTCTTATAAGGTCCATTGGGTAAGTACTGATTTAACGGACGATATGCTGAACACAATGGTCAATAATCTTAACCACGAACATCCTGGATTAGATAGACTACTTGAACGATTCTTCACCGGGGAAAAAGGAAAAGATACTTATACATATTTATATAAGGATTATGAAAAAAAGAGTCGGAAGGAAAAAATCCCGATTGAACGAACACTTCATGAACCATTTCAAATAAAAAATGTTGAAATTGAATCAGTTGATGATTTTTCAATTGCGGAGGGTGATAAAAACGAAGGATGGGGGTTGGGAGATGATGAAGGAGAGGGCTCCGAAAAGGAGCAAGTATCAGTTCTTATCTTATCCCAATTTTTGAAAAATGAACGGAATAAATTTAAGGGTGCACGCCCTCCATCATTACCTATGAAAATTTTTGAAGATACCTTGAACGCGCTCGGAAGATATATGCTCTCTAATGAAGAAGAGGGTGAAAGCGAATTAGTGGCTGAAGAGGAGGAGGAAGAGGATAGCCGCCTTTCAATTGAAAAATGTCCGAACTGCGGGTGGGTACTCTCTAAAGGAAAAGAAATTTGTCCTATGTGTAACACCGATGTAACTCTTTTAGATACTCGCGAAGAGAGTTTTTCTGCATCAACAGCATTAGAAAGCACAGAAAACTCGAGAAAGACAGATAAACTGCTGGGGTCATTAAAGAATTTAGTTGAAGGGGAAGATGAAGGGGTAATAGAGGCACAAGAAAAAATAAAAAAGACAATCGAGGCCAATCTCAAAGAAGATAAAGTTGCCCAACAACTTATCAGTTCCAGAGGAAAAGAGGGCGAAGCTGCCATAGAAAATAATCACCCCCTCGTGAAAACCCTAGAGAATGAACTTAATCTTTTAGAGCCCCGAGTTTTCCACGCATTTGAACTTCAAATTCAAGAATTGAGTTTCAAGGAACTTCTAGTTGCTGAAATAATGTTGAAGGAAGATTTTACAGATTATCATCCAGGTTTAATCTCTTATATAACAACTGTTCCGAAACTACCGTCGGATTTAATATTAGATGCCAGAATCAACCCTATGACCGAAAGGAGGGAAATTAAATGGGTTTCTAAGGGGGAAGATTTCGGGATTAGTAAAAAATTGAATTCCCTAAAATTTAAAGAATTTACAATGGATGTATTTGGGGGTGAGGAACAAAAATATGCCTCCCATTTCCAAGCCAAAAGACTTGATGCTCTAGACAGATTAAAACCGGTTGAAGGTATGGAATATGAATTACCATTCATGGTAAAAGTCTCAAGGTTTCATCCTAGGTTGAAAAAAGCCCCGGAAGATAAAAATTATATTATTTTAAATCATTTTCTCAAATCTGAGGCTGAAGGATATTCTGGAATGATCCCGGTTAATGAAATTCTTGTTTTATTAGATGCGGTTATTGCAGGTATTAAGATTTCCCTTGGAAAATTAAAAGGTATGGAAGGTGGTGAAGAACAAGGGGAGGAAGAGTCTGAAGAGCCAGAAGATATGTCCGAGGAAGATCTTGTCGACGGTAGTATTCTTGGAGATGATGAAGATTATTGGGATGAAGAGGAGGAAGATGAACTGGATCTCTCTAATTTAGATACTGCAATCGGCGATGTTGAAGAACCGGAAGAGGAAGAAACAGAGGAATCCCTTCTGGATACAATAAAAGGACCAAGCATGAAAGATGTGAGGGAGATGGAGATGAAGGAGGCGAGGGAAAAATTAGAGCAAGCGAAAGCCCAGAAACAAGGATCATCTGCCAAGGCATCCTCAAATTCTAAAAATCAAACTGTTGAATCTCAAGTAGAATCACAATTATCTCCGGAACTTTTCGATAAATGCAAAAGATATGGAATTGATCCCAACATGAGCAAAGAGGACCTTAATCAAAAGGCCAATGAGGTAAAATACCAAAGGGAAAATTTATCGGATATGATCAGGCAAGCACAAGAATCGGTTTCCGAGGGTAAAATGACTGCAGAACAATATCAACAACAAGAAGATATGATTAAGCTTGAAATGAATAAACTTAATAATCAGATAATGGTTATTGAAGAATTAAAAGATAAATTATAAACTTAAATACTGAATAAAAAAAGGGGAATCACCTGGAAAGCCCCAATGTATCAAATCAATGCCGAATGAAATCATGCTGCTTTTTTTGTGTCTTTTTCTCTTCTTTCTTCAATTGATACATCATATTCTTTCTTTTTGAGCTATAATGATACGCAAGTGCCCAAAAAACTAGTCCGAATATCGTAAAGAAGAATGCTGCCATTGTTTGCTCAAAATTGGTTCCAACTATTGCCAGAGAAACCATCCAAATAAAGCCTACGACCATTATGACCGTTCCAATTATATAGGAGTTTGTAATTAAGATCTTTTTGAGATCCAAATTGGCATCACCACATAAATTAAAAATAATTCATGTATATAAAAGTAGAGCATGCATTCCGATTCCTATCGTAGCATCCCAAAAAGTCCATAAGTTATAGCGAGCAGAGAAAATAAATAAAGAGAGGAGGAAAAAAGATAATTGTATTCTAAAAAATGGTTTTTAATTGTTTATAAATTCTTTTTTATTTGTTTAGCTCTCGTTCTAAGAGTTACTTCAGTAATCCTTGTACATTCCGCGATTTCTGCTTGGGTTAATCGTTCAGGAGTTGGTTTTGCTGCCATATATAAAACGGCTGCTGCTAATCCCTTTGGATCTTTTCCCATTTTGCGTAATCCGTGCCTAATTGCTCGAACGAGCATATCTGCAGCGGATTTCTGTACTGTGACGGAGAGACTCAAATCGTTGCCAAATCTAAATACAAGAGGTCGTGGTGAAACTGGTTTGTATTTCATATTAAGTACCGGAAATACCTTTCTTACAATTAATCCAAGAGATCTATGTACTGATCTTCGATCTTGCATCGCCACATCCACAATTTCTTCCAATAATCTGGGGAAATTATGAATTCTGATACCTGCATAAATGGATGCAGTAACAAAAGCATCAATAGATCTTCCCATAGTTAATTTTTGTTTCGCAACTTCGCTATAGATTTTCCAAGATGTTTCTACGATGTGATCTGGTAAATTTAGCTTGCGCGCGAGCTGATTCATTTTTGGTCTTGCTTCCCAAAAATTCCTCTCCAGAGAATTAACTAAAGAACCTTGGATCTTAGAAAGTCGATTAAAGTAAGATTGTTTTCTTCCGTTCAATTGTCTTCCTTTTGCATCAGGTTGGTTTAACCCAATTATAGTCCGGGGTCCAAAATTCCTCCATCGAGGCTCAGTTCGTCTTCTTGTTTCAACTTCTTCTTGAGTGTATGCTCTTTTTTCAGCACCTATTAAGTTTCTGCCAATTACTACTCCGCAATTTTGGCAGACCTGCATACCATCATTATTGACTATTACTTTTGGATTTTGACAACATTGAGTATCTTCATCATCCGAATTTTGTCTTTTTGAATGAATCATTTTCATTTCATCTGTCTTTTTGGTTATGTTTGTTTTTTGTTTGTTATTTTAAAAAGATTTTCCTTTTTCTTTTTAATGATCGTTCTTCTTTATGTTTTTATATGATCATGTCTTTATTATGTATCATTTCTATTTCACATGGGGGGATTTAGAATCATTCGTCATTTTTACATGAAAAATCCGAATCTATTCCCATAATCTTCCCATGTAATTTGTCAATCTTTTGTTTCTATTATAAACATTAGTGATCATGATACTTATACTTTAGCATATAAACATTTCTAATCTCATAGGTCTAAACTTACAAACTTTCCAAACATTTGAGGTTTCTTTTGTATAGAATGTTTCCAAATCTCAATGACGATATTGGAAAAATTATGGATGTGTTACAATTTCCATAAAAAACATTCCATTATGTAATTAATAATTTGAAAAGATTCTAAAAAAGTTTTCCGAATTTTCTAATTTTTGTAAATTTACAAAACCTATTTAAACATTTTCTTTCCAAGAAAATTTTCTCATCCGAAAACATTTTGATTTTATTTATAAATGCTCAAATAATTTAAAAAAACAAGTTTCATAATCAAAAATTTCCATTTCTGGAACAAAGTATTGAAAATATTATCGTTTCAATTTTTCTTTCATTTTTTCGAGAGTCCCCTTGGTGCTGGCAATTTTCACTTCTTCTTCCTTCTTTCGGAGAGTGGATATAAATGTATTTAACCCCATGGGTATTGAATTAAATTCCTCAAGAAAATCATCATAATCAATATCAATTAAGCAATCAATTTCTAAGTAAAGTTTGTTTTTATAAAGGCTAAAAGTTGTTTCGGGGAGATCGTAGTTAAGTTTGAGTGCTAACTTGAAGATTGAAAGCGAAACTTGGCTTGGAAAACCCTTTACATCTAATACTAAACATTTGACATGAATCCAATTTGCTATATTGTAGATAATTACGTCGAAATCAATCTCTTCATGTCTATAAGTACAGATAATGGCGGGAAAAACTTCTTCTTCCTTCCCAATATCTTTAAAATTGAAAGGAACCCCCATTTTTTCTAAATGCGTGCTGAATTTCTCTAAGTTCTTTCTTTCCTCTTGATAACCCATAACAATATGTCATTATATCTCTTAGTAAAAAACTTTTTTTCTTTCTGAAATATTTTTAAATAGAGAAATCTGATGAAAAATATTTATAATCTCTGGCTTTTGGACAGAAATAGCGGAATATGTCTTTTCGAGCAAAACTTCCATGAATGGCCAGGCAAGGATAAATCTGATCTTGTGGCTGGGTTTTTATATGCGATTTTAAACATATCAAAGGAACTTGCCGAAGATATTGTGTCTTATATTCAGCTAAAGGATAAATATCGAATTTCCTATCGCCTCTCTGAAAGTCTAATATTTGTGGTTATTTCCCTAAAAGTAGACCAAGGCTGGATCTCGGCAGTCTTGGAA
>CAZEPC010000040.1:10222-18900 GCA_964513765.1 uncultured archaeon | reverse complement strand
TAAAATACAAGAGCGATAGATTGAAGGAAATGAGGGTGGTGATCAGAAAATGCTTATCCAAATCCAAATCTCTAATTATTGCCTCTTTTGCCTTTTCTAATATTTGTTTTTTTTGGATCATGATTTCTATAAGATAAGAAAAATGTCGATAGGAAAAAAACTTTTATCAGAAATATCCTATTTCGTTTCTTTTGGGGTTCTTCCGAGCGGATGTGTCTTAAAATAAATCAATATATAGAGCCCTACAAGGATGACTCCGATTCCCACGATATGATATTGTTGGATTGATTCATCGGTTAAGACTAAGGCAAAAAGTGCGGTAATAATGGGGCTGGGATTCACAAAGGCACTCGCATATCCTAAATCCAAAATCTCTATGGAACTATACCACGAAATATGCATGGCAAAATAAATACCTCCAAATAAGAAGGAAAAGAACAAGTGAGAGGGTTCAAAAAGAGTATATTGGATAGTTTCCCACCCCGCAGTGGCGAGGGTCACCAAGAAAAGGGAGATAAAAACTATCCCAGTTCGAATAATAATTACCGTAAGAGGCGTGATAATTTTTTTATGCATAAAATCTTTGGCGATGGCATGGCCAACAGTCCAAAGAAGGGGTACCAGAAGAAGCATGGCGAACCCTTTGGAAAAGATATCGATCTGAAAGGTCCCTTCTGTCCCAATATAAAATAAAGCAAAGAACATCCCGATTATGGTTATTACTAAACGATAATCCACCCGTTCCCGAAGAAAAAGTGCGCCGATCCCCATAGAATATATGGGTGCTGCCTTTAAAGCTATAGATCCCGATACGGAGCCTGCCAATGATAACCCTTCCACATATAAAACAGTTGCTATAGTATAGAGTGACCCGATAAATAATAATTTCATTAAAATAAGTATTTTTTCCCTACGAGAGTCCTGCTTGGGATCTAGCAGGGGGAAATTAATTATTCTCGGTTTTTTAGTATTTTGTAATTGATCTCCTGCCTGAAAAGATTCATTTCTCTTTTTTTGCTTGTTTTTCAAGATCATAAAATAGATAAAAGCGCATAAAAATTCCCAGAATGAGAAATAAAAACTAAATACGAGCCCTCCCAGATCCTCTGGTCTGCTATTATTGATGATAGGGTGTATTCCATTTCCAAAAAGTACGATGAGGGCGTAAATGATCCCTTTTTTTGATTTCTCAAATGTTCGCTTTTCTTGTTCGCTGGCAGGGGGCATGTTATTTTATGTCCTTATCTTCACTTCTCTTTCTATTATCTTGGTGATTGTAAATCCGCTTCTATGTTCAACAAAAAAGATTTCCAATAAGTAAAAAAAAGAATGATATTTTTAGTTCTTTTCGGTTTTTGCTTGTTTTAATTCCCGAATTCCCTTTTTCAACATGAGGGTTATATATCTTCCACCTAAGGGAGTAAGCGAGAATGAGCTCTCATACCCCCCCTCTATATACGCTTCTAACGAATAAAGATATCCAACGGAGTCGTTGGCAAGTTCCACAATCATTCCTTTTTTATCCGGGAATTTACGGGATGTTTCTTCCAGGACCTCCTTGGCCAATTTGAGAAAATACTCGCCGGGTACCGAAAAAACCATAAGATATCCTATTTGAAACCATTGAAGAGGTGCTTCTATAAATCCCTTTTGAATGGTCTCCGTGCTCAATAAGATACTGGTCTTAAGGAGGTTAATTCGGGCGAAAAATGAAAAGAGATTCTTCTTTAACTGATAGGATATATGATTCAACACACTGCCAAAATCATGAGCTTGGGTATAATCTTTAATGGGAATATGTACCGTCTTTTTCTTGCAAGTCAAATTGGCAAATTCTTTACACGAAATATTGTCCAAATGAGAAATTACTTCTTCTGCAATTGTGTTTCCAATTCTTTTTGCATCATCCCAGGTTCCTTTTTGGTCATAAATATCATCGTTGGTGAGATTCTCCAGAGAACCAGCTTTTTCCATCTTTTGCTTAAGCTCGGACGTGAGCGGGTTGATCTCTCCGCAAGGACCGTTAAAATAGAGAAACTTTCCTGTAAGATCAGGGTATTCATCTTCCAATCGTCTTATCAAATAACCTACATAATCCGCCGTGATTTCTGTATTATAACGGGGGAGCACGGTTCCATGGATGGCATAATTTACTATACATCCTATCATCTCTCCGTTCTTCTGAACTTCACCTTGGGATTCTATATTTTGCTGATCTTCGTTCCTTATTCGATTAATACGTATTATAGTCACCGGGTAATCTGCGGATTCTGGATTAAACGGCGCCCTTCTGTTTATCATTACCCGTCTGTTTTCTGGGATTTTTATCTGTTTTACGCCCAGTGCTGATCTTTCCCTATTTGAGTAGGCCTTAATTCCGACTTTAATCATTTTTTTGCCCAGTTCTACGAGTAAATCGGTTTGAGGATTAGGAAATAAAAATCCTTGGATGATACTCAGTCCTCCGCCGACCTTGAAATTTCCCTTATAATCGGGACCATGATGGGTGTGAGTGGCGGAGATCATGATATTTTGCTCTAAAATCGGGATTTTACGGGCTATCTTTTCTTTTACCAATTTGGCGATCCGTTTATCAATAGCAATAATATCACAGACCATAAACATAATGTGAGTTGAAATATCCTCTTTATTCCCTTCAAAATATACACATCTGGCAAATAAATCATCATGGATACCAGAGCAATATTCACGAGGGGAAAATCCGCCTAATTGGATTGGTCTTTTCCTATCTTCTCTATCTGGGCTGATAATGGTGTTTGCAATGCCTATCTTCATCTTTATGGTTTCTCCTTTGCTTTAGTTAACAGTTCTTAATTTCTCTTTTGCTTTAGTTAACAGTTCTTAGGTTAATTTTAGTTTTTAATTTAGGTTTTGATTGAGTATTGGTTGATTTTATCTTTATAACATTAATAAAAGGGTAATTACACATTCTCCAAACTATTTTTGAGGTGTCTAAAACCTAATTCAACTCCCTTTTGATATTTTTTACCCCTATAATCGGGATCCTCGTGTTCGATTAGGACCGATCCCTCAAAATCATGCTTTTTCAGGTGTTTCATGAATGATTTCCAATCCACATCCCCCATACCAGGCATTTTGGCTTTTTTCCATGTGGGATTTAAATTCATGATGCCTTCCCATCCGAGTGCCTCTTTATCAATTTTCGTATCTTTTGCATGGCAGCAAAATATTTTGCCCTTTTCTAAGAAATGATCCAATGCCTTTGCCCAATCCACGTGAAGCCATACTAAGTGGCTGGGATCGAATTCCAGTCCGAGGTTGTCATAATCCGCCGCTGCCTCAAAGATTAAGGTTTCCCACATTTTCGGATTGTTTGCAATGTTATTTCCTCCTGATGGACAATTCTCAATTGCCAGTTTAATATCTTTTTGTTCTGCATAATCCAAAAGGGGTAAAAAGCATTCCTCAAATGCCGCCATTTCTGGCCATAATTTATTCATACCTGAACTTCCTACAAAACACGATACGATGGGGACATTCAAAATATCTGCCGCGTCTACTACTTTCTTAAAATGTTTGTGGTATTCTTCTCTTAATTTCTCATTTGGTGCAAGCAAATTAACACAGTAGACGAGGGTTGCCGGTTCGATTCCATACTCTTCTAAGGGACGTAATACTTTTTCCTTTTGTCCCTCAATTACTTCATCCACATTGCAGAATGGATCATTTGGCCATGCTTGTAATTCTATCGATTCGATTCCGATCTTGCTGGCCCATTGTAAGACTTTATCGTATTCCATATCTTTAAGCCCATTCATTTGCCAGCCAAGTTTAATGTTTGCCATATATTTTATTTTATCTTTGAGCACACAAAAATCAATCGGAAAAAAGGGGGTTGTTGATAAAATCCTCTAAAAAAAGCCTTAAAAAGAGAGCAAAAAACGCAAAAATCTAAAAAAAGATAAATTTCATATTTTAACCTTTCTTTTAAACAATATTAGAAACCCTCATTACCTCTATTTGGGGAAAATCTTGATTTGATGAAAAAAATGTTAATTTCTGGAAATAAATGGAAATTTTTCAAGAAGTTGGATAGGATCTTTGGGAAAATCATTGATGATAATGCCAAAAAGCTTCTTTCTGACAAAAAAGATCTTAAGAAATATGAACGGAAGATCTTCTTTAAAGTCAAAAAGGCCGATGAGATTGAGGATTATCTTCAAAACACATCGGAATACTTAAAAGATATTGACCCCACCTATTTTCGGGCCATTCCATCTATTTTGGCCCTGGAGATAGATTTAATCAGCAGGGAGATCTCTATCAATCAAACACTGATACGTACCATTCGGGCCAAATATAAAAAGAAAGATGCTTTTTCAAAGGTCAAAGAGAGGTTAAATTCACTTAAGGATAAATGCCACTCATTATTGGAGGCTTTGGTTGAAAAATGGAGACCTTACATTACTTCAAAAATTGAAAAAGTGTTGGCAAATAACTCATTTTCAATTGATACCTTTCATCTTCATTCTATTCCTGGCTTTCTTGACAAGCCCCAAATATGGTATGATTTACATTATTTAAAGAAAACTCAATGTTCTTTTGACAATTCTCAAGCATCCGATTTTAAATGGTTGAGTTCAGGTGCGTATAAAGAATTTAAGGTATTTACGGGTATCATAGAAAAGATTATTCAAAAAACTAAGGGCTCTACTTTTCATTTGGTTGATATCTATTCCAGTGAGAATCTGCAGCAATTAGAAACCATGAAGAATCCGAGGTTCCGTTTAGAACTCATTTATCATTTCTTTCAATTGGGTATTATTAAAGAATCCCAAGATTATTTTAATTCCGAGGTGCATACTCAAATTGAAACCTATGCGGAGGAAAAAATGGCAAAAGCCATCGAACATATCCTTTCTGAGGATATTACCAAACCCGACTTATTAATCTCTCCAAAATCACCTAATAAATCAAAATCTATTCCCAGTTCCGAATCAAAAATTGGTTCGGCTTCCCATTCAGAAATTTTCTCAGATCTTAACATCAAAGGGATGCAACTTGATTCTGGTATCTCCCTATCTGAGGATCCTCTAACATATCTTGAAATGATTCTAATCGATGCTATTCAAAAAAAGAAAGAGCAATATATTGAAGATACATCAGGCGATTTAGTTAAATCTGCAGATAAATTGGAGAAGCATGAATCAGAATTTTTGGGGTATATAGAGGCAATAGAGAATTGGATTCACCAATATATTCGGCCGTTTATCCAAAGTTCATACTCTGATTTACTCAATCAATTTCAGATTACCATTAAGTCTTTAAAGGAAAATATTCTGAGAGAGATCGAGGATTTTGAGTCATATGCGGAAAATGTGAGGGCAGAAAGCCATCGGTCCCAATTAAATAAACAAATTAATGAAAAAGTATCTAAACTTCAAGATTTAGTGCAATCTTATCAAGAACAGACCTTTGAAATTGCCCAAACCCATTTTCCCCAAATAGATGAGTTAAAATCTCTGCTGCACACATATCGAAAGGATTTTGAGGGGATCCAGTCGGAAGTTTCCGATATCTTTCAAACCTACGAGAAGGATAAAAATATCAATATTCACGAGAATTTTAAATATTGGCAGGAATCCTATGACCGATTGGTTCAGCAAACGAATTTCTTTATTACAAAAGCAATGAATAACCTTATTAATGAATTTACGGACATAATTGAAAAGGAAAATGATTTCTTTCAAGGTATTTCTCCCCTTAATTTTAATTTGATTTCTATGGAAAATATTCAAGCAGTTGAGGAAGAGGAGGACAAAAGGTCCGCGGGATCCAATAAGCCTAAAAAAGATGCAGAAACAGAAATAGATAGTTTGTCAAACCAAGATAAATCTGAGATTGACCAAATAGATAAAAAACAAGAGAAAAAATCTCTCAAAGTCACCTCGTTTTTACTCCCAGAAAATTTAACGGTTCATCAAATAAAACAGTACATTGGGAAAATCAACAAGAAGATGGACAAATTGGGTGATTTAAGGCAAAACTTCCGCAAACAAAAGCAATATTACCAAAAAATGCTACGGAAAAAGCTGAAGGATAAACATGAAATTGTATCCAAAAAATGTGCAATTTGTCATAAAATGGTGGATGTGTCCGAAGACCATTACATTGTCTGCGAATTTTGTCAAGCAATGTATCATTATACATGCTCGGCCAATTGGATCGAGAAGTATAACTCCTGTCCTGTATGTAATAATTCCTACACCAAACCCCATTCTCACATGTTTAATCCTGAAGAAACCAGCTAAGTACCGTAAGTATCAATAGTTGAAAATTAAAAGTTACGCATTAATCTAACGAAAAACTCAATTGCATATGCGTAATTGGGGATCCACATTCGCTCATTCTTTCCATGGACCATTTCATTCATTTCTTCATAACTCATATTTGGATCCATCATCATCGGGAAGAACCCGAGTGAATATCCGCCTCTTTCCCGAATATACTTTGAATCTGTAGAACCTGCTGAAAGCATTGGTACCAAATTGGCCCCTTCATGCATATTTTCTATTACAGATTCTACAAAATTCCATAATTTTTTATTTTCTTGATTAACGGTGGCGGGTTGTGTGGGGGGAATCTCTTCAATCTCAATTGATTGGTAGAGATCTTTTCCGATAGCTTTTCGTAAGTGGTCTTCAATTGTTTTACGATCATGATCGGGAAGTAATCGGCAGTCTAAATCTAGTTCTGCGGTTTGAGGAATGATATTTACTTTTTCACTGCCTTTGAGCCCGGTGGGGCTTATCACATCGGTTAAGAGTGGCATAACTACTTGGGGTATTGAATCACCTAAGAATTTCCTCGCAATATTCATAACAGGACGAATAAGCCATTTGGTTTTTAAAATTCTCTTTGCAATACCTGGGAGTGAGATTTTATCCAACATGCGCTCTACGGAGTGGGTTATCTCAATAGGTGGCTTATATTCGGTTATTTTTTCTATAATCATTGCTAGTTTATACAAGGCACTTTTTTCCTTTCTGATTGGCATGGACCCATGGCCTCCTTTTCCATGAACTTTTAATTTTGTCCAAAATACCCCTTTTTCGCCTATTTGCACAATATAATCTTTAGGTTGGTCAGATAAGGGCAATAATATTCCTCCTCCTTCATTGATCGTAAGATCTGCCTTAATCTCGTCCCAATGATGTTCGGCCACGTATCCTAATCCATATTCTCCTCCCGATTCCTCATCTGCAGTAAAGGCAAGAATAATATCTCCCTCGGGTTGATACCCCTCTCTTTTTAGGAATAGTGCCGCCATAAGTTCGCTGGCCACCAATCCTTTACAATCTATTGCTCCTCTTCCCCATATATATTCTTCCTCAATATCTCCGCAAAATGGCTCTCGCTCCCATTGTTTTTCATTTGCAGGGACCACATCCAAATGTCCAAGGAGGCATAATTTCGGGGCGTTTTGATCTTTTCCTTTCCATTTACATATAATGCTCCCCCTCCCTGGTTCGGATTCGATTATTTTTATATTCTTAAAATTTTCCCTATTTAGAATTTTCTCACAATATTTTGCGGCTTCAATTTCATTTCCCGAATCAACCTCTCCCGTATTGACCGTCTTAATTTGGATTAAATCTGAAAGTAGGTCATTTGCTTTTTTCATGAATTCTCCGTCTAATGAAAAAAATTCTGGATTCCATTTTCTTTTACTTCCCATATGTAAGCTTCTCCCTCTCTCGATTTAATCCTTTGCTTTTAATTTCCCCTTAAGGATGATAAAGAATTAAAATTATTCGGATATATGATGGATAAATTATGGAAAACAATTGTTGAAAATTGAAAAAGAAGAGAATAAAAATAATAAAAACAAGATAAACAGATGGTTTCAAATCTACTTTTTGAGTAAAAGATCCCGGACGGAAAAGTTTGCATCTAAATATAACTTTATTGATTCATCCGGGTTTTTCTCACACGCCATAGTGTGGGCTAAGGGGAAGTTTTCCGCCGATTGGAACTTTTTGCAGAATCTTTTATTTTTTATTAATGCCTCTCCACGAATGGGATTTTTACATTTTGGGCAAATTGCCACAATTCGCTTTGAAAGAATTTTTCTTTTTTGTCGGTCAAAAATATCAGTTTTAGCCATATTAACCTCAGTTTTCATAAATTTAACTTCCTTAATAGCCATCCATAGCATCCAGATGTTACATAATTATTACATTTGAGTAAGAACGAATATTTATAAAATTATGCAAATTTTATCTAATAATCATGGCCGCAGAAAGTTCTTTGATACTTATTCTATGGTTGTCTTTTCTTACCGCACTCTCGGGCGCAATGAGTCCTGGCCCTCTTCTCACATATACCGTGATTAAATCCATAAAGGGGAAGAAAAGAGGCTATCTAATGGGTTTTTGGATTATTGTCGGTCATGCCGTGCTGGAGCTAATCATTATCCTCCTTTTACTAGGCGGTTTTAGCTTGGTTTTACAAAATGATGCGGTTGTTTTGATTATTGGGATCCTCGGGAGTTTGTTGCTTATTTTAATGGGTTCTCAGATGCTAAAGGATATCTATCATAGTGATATCCCGGTCGATTTTCTCCCCACTCAATCCAAAAAAATGAATAATAAAGTACCCATGAATAATAAAGTACCCATGAATAATAAAGTACC
>CAZEPC010000040.1:0-10122 GCA_964513765.1 uncultured archaeon | reverse complement strand
ATGAATAATAAAGTACCCATGAATAATAAAGTACCCATGAATAATAAAGTACCAAGTAATAACACAAATACTGCGCTTAAAGCAACAGAAGAAGAAAAATCAATGGCAGATATTCCAAATGAAATAAATATAGGAAAGAAAGAGAATAAAAGAAATGATGAAAAGGAAAATATTGATGCTCTTTCCGAAAAGAGTTTGGTAAAAAATCCCATCCTTGGGGGTATTGCGGTATCTGCCAGTAATCCCTATTGGTGGGTGTGGTGGGCAACGATTGGATTTGCATTTATGATAAAATATAATATCTCCTTTTCCAGTTGGAATATTCTCTTTTTCTTTATTGGCCACGAATTGGGAGATCTTATCTGGTATTTGTTTATTTCCATAATGGTTCATTTTGGGAAAAATTATATAAACAAAAGAATCTACTACGCAATTTTAGGCGCATGCGCGATATTTATGGTTGGATTTGGAATTTATTTACTCCAATCTCTGTTTTAATTCTGTTACTTTATTCTCAATTTTTGGGATTTTCTCATCAAATCCGATTTCTTGATATAAATCAATAAGATATTCATACCTGGCGGTTGCTCTGTTATACTTTTCTTTTCTTTCTAACTTTTCCGCCTTTTTCAAGACCATTTCTGCTCGATCGACTTTTAGCTGCATTTCTGGCGATAATTGTTGTCTTGCTTTTTCTTCTTCCCTCTTTTTTCGTTCTTTTTCTTCTAAAATCTGTTGAGCTCTTTGTTCAAACTTTTCTTGCTCTCGCTTTTTGCGATCTTCTTCTAGCTTCTTTTTCTTTAGGTATTCTTCTTTCATCTGATCCATATTTTGAGCTTCCCTGCGGAGAACTGCTGCTTGTTGATCCCAACCGATCTCCTTAAATAGATCGGCCGATTCTTTGTATTTTTCTTTTGCCTCATCATAATTATTTCGTTCAACCAAGGCTTTTGCCTTATCCATGGTTTGATTTGCTTTCTCGAGAATCTGTTTTTCTTTTTGTTTTTTCTCTCGCAGCATTTGTTCCTTTTTTTCCCGCTCTATTTTTTTCTGCCGAAGGGAGTTGACATCTTGCCCGGTCTTACTTGCTTCAAAAACCATTAATCTTTCTTGTTTTGCCCTCTCCATTTTTTCTTGAATGGAGAGTTGCCTTTGTTGTTCTATTTGTTGGCGTTCCTTTTGCATTTCTTCCAATTTTGCCCTCTTTCTTTCTTCTTGCTCCATTGCTAATTTTTGTTTCTTTTGAATTCTTTCTGCCCTTTGCTCGGCTATGGTCTTTTTTCTTTCCTCTATATATTCTTCCATTTCTTTATTCTTTCGTTCTTCTTGTTCCTTTAAATTCTTATATTTATCAATTTTAAACCTAATTTTTCTAAGCTGATAGTCATAGCCCAATTGTTCATAAAGTTCCGAGAGCCTTTTGTATAATTTTATGATTTCATTATATTTCTTTTGGAAGCTGAGGGTTTTTATTTTTGATTCAATTGTGTTCGCTTCTTTTTCCAATTCCTTTCTGGCCTTTTTTGTTGGATCGGATTGATCTCTTTTTACCATTTCATCTTTAGCATTTATATCTTTAGTTTTTTCATTCTCAAAAACTGCTTCCTTACGATCCTCATTGCCGATGTTGCTATTATCGTGCTTTTTATCATCGGCTTTTTCATTAATGATCTTTTCATTATTGGTTTTTTTATCCAAGTCTTTCATATTTGCTTCTTCTTTGGCCTTAGCAAGATCCAATGGGATATCCAAGAAATCCATGAGGGTTTTTATTCGCTCGATTTCTTTTTCTAAAATTCCGACATACCCCTCTTGTTGGAGTTCATCGTGGATTTGAATTGCTTTTTGAAGTTTTAATATCGCCAGGTTATATTTCTTTTCCTTTTTTGCTTGCCTTCCCTCTTTCTCATATGCTTCTGCTTCTTCTTTCATATTTTCTGAATTCAATTTAAGGCCTCCTGTGTTTTATTACCAATTAGTTTGAAAAAATTTCAGAATTTTTTTTTCTATAAAATGTTGTTGGTTATTGATAGCTAGATTAATCGGTTGCATTGAGCGAAGATAATAATTGAGGCCAATCTTGACAGATAATATTGAAAGGATTCCCGCTATTCTTGAATGCCTCGTAATTTTTAATAGAAGTAAATCCAATTGGGGTGTAATTAAATCTTTCAAAAACTGATTTATCGCTTGGATTTAGACATATTCCCACACCACTAGGAAAATCCTCAACTATCTTTTTCATGCACTCAGTTCGATGTTGGAAAAGTTTTTTATTTTTTTTCATAAAATAAATGGTGAGAATATCCATATTAAACCCTAATTTTTCCATAACCTCTAATGTTTTTTCTTTCAAAGGCTTCTTTCGATGTGTCATGATATAAATTTTATAAATTTCGTTCAATTTAGAGAGACCATCAACAGCGCCCTCATACGGCACATCTTGCTCTAACATCTGTTCTTTATTGTATATATTGTAATAACGATTTCTTCTTGAGCTTGCTGAAAAACTAACATTAGTTGTGTTAAATGAAGCAACCTTCATGATATTCTCCTTTTTAGAGAGATATTCCTTTATTGATTGCTCATCCCAACCAATTTCTCTGTAAGTATAAAACTTCCTCCAGTAATTGTTCAAGATAATGTTATCAAGTTCAGTAAAAATCAAAGCCCATTTCTGTTTGGAATTTTCATTACTCATTATATTATCTTTTTCGAAAAAACATTAAAATTCTTTCCCTTTTTTACATACATAAGAGATTTCAAGATAAAGAAACAAAAAAATAACTTTTATTTTTTCAATGAATCTGCTTAGAATTCAGTGGAAAAAGTGAAAGGATAGATATAATAAAAAAATAATGTCTTTCTACCATTTTATGTCACGTTGGATAAAAACCGATTCCTCATTTTGGAACTAATTGAAGAAACCTTTCTCTTTAAGTAATTCTGCAATTAATATAGATCCGCCTGCCGCTCCCCTATCCGTATTATGGCTTAATGATATATATTTAATATCAAACACGTTGTCTTCTCGTAGCCGACCTACTGAAACAGCCATTCCTTTATCTAAGTCTCGATCAAGCCGGGGTTGTGGCCTATCAGGTTCTTCTAAGTATATTATTGGTTGTTCTGGTGCTTTAGGCAGTTGTAATTTTTGGGCTTCCCCTTTGAAGTCCTTCCAAATTTTTTTTACCTCTTCTAGAGTAGGAACTTTGTCCTTAAATTTCACATTTACACTGGCGGTATGACCGTCAATGACAGGGACTCGTGTACAAGTTGCACTAATTTTCATTCCCTCATAATTGCTTATTCCATCGCCCTCAACTTTTCCTAATATCTTTAGGGGTTCCTTCTCGGTTTTTGCCTCCTCGCCGCCAATATAGGGGACAATATTATCAATCATGTCATAAGAGGGCACTCCCGGATAGCCTGCGCCTGAAATAGCTTGGAGTGTAGTAAGGACTATTTTTTCAACCTCATAACCGGCTTGTTCTAAGGCATATATGGTGGTGAGATATGATTGTAATGAACAGTTTGGTTTTACCACCACAAAACCTCCTGAATCAAATCCCCGGTTCTTTTGTTGAATTGGGATAACATCAATATGATGCGAATTAATTTCTCCAATTATCATAGGAACATCCTTTGTCCATCTATGGGCGGAATTATTACTTACAACTGGGATTCCGTGTTTGGCATACTTAAATTCTACCTCCCGTATTTGATCCTTTGTGGGCATGTTTACTGCAGAAAATACAAATTTCACTTCTTCTGAAAGAGAATTAATGTCTTGAACATCCCTAACTTCGATATTCTTTAAATAATCTGGTATGGGTATGGGCATATGCCATCTTCCCTTAACTGCTTCGGCATAAGTTTTCCCTGCCGATCGCGGCGATGCTGCCAGATCTACGATATCAAACCACGGATGTTTTTGGAGTAATTTGATATAATTCTGTCCTACAACGCCCGTTGCGCCGAGGATACCAATTTTGATTTTATTATCCATTTCTACTTTAATAATGAGGGAATTCTAATAATTTTTGTGGAAAAATTTATCTCAATTAATTTCTGGTGAATAATCTCGTCTTAACCGGATAATAACGTTCTCGACGAAAAAAAGGATATTTACGGGGGAATACGTGTGCATTAACGAGATAATATTTATTTCGACGAAAATCAATTAATTTCTGGTGAATAATCTCGTCTTAACCGGATAATAACGTTCTCGACGAAAAAAAGGATATTTACGGGGGAATACGTGTGCATTAACGAGATAATATTTATTTCGACGAAAATCAAATAATTAAAAGAGATTAAAAAAGGATTAGAAATGGGTAGTACTAAGTTTTAATATTCTAAGCCAGCAGATTCTGCCAACAGTTCTACGATATCAATGATCTGTTGTCCATCTTCAACATCTTTCGCCTTCCCTTCTTTTTCCTCTTGTGCTTCTAATAAGGCATACTCACAAGTGGGACATCCGGAGACGATATAATCCGTGTCTAATTTTTCCAATTGTTGATATCGATCAAGACCGACCTCTTTGGAATAGTCAGGGTTGGATACATGGTATCCTCCGCCCATTCCACAACAACGGGTTTCATTCTTGTTTAAATAGGGTTCCTTTATTGCTAAACCTGGGATTTTATTAAAAAGTTCTCGGGCCAAATCTGCATTCGCAACCTTTGAGGAGGTTCTGGACAAAATACAAGGATCATGATAGGTGATGTCTTTTTCGATCTTCTCGGTGAGTTTTAATTCCCCGTTTTTAATCTTGTCATTAAAGAAATTAATTGCATGCACCACATCCACCTTTTGTTTCACATCTAAATCCTCATTATATGTTATTTTTAGTGTTTCAAGGCATCCTGGACATGTAGTTATTACGGTATCAACACCAGAATCATCTATTAGATCTGTATTTTGTTCGGCAAGTGGTTTGGCAACACTTCGATAACCAACTTTATCAATTGGGCCTCCACAGCATTGTCTTTCTTCTAATTTGGTACAATATGGGATCCCCAAGTGTTCCAAAAGTGCCATTGTGGCTTTAACGCTCTCCTTGCGGTATTTAAGATCCATGCAGCCAATATAATAGAGTACTTCGGGATCTTCATGATTATGATCAAATTTTGTATTCCCCGCGTATTTTTTGAATGGTGATTCTTCAAATACCGAACCATTAGACTTGGGGTTTTCCTTTAATTTATGTAATCTATCCGGAATTAAATCCCTCTTGTCCAATTCAACCCGCATTTCTTGTAATAAATTACCAGTACTTATTTCCATTGGGCACCATTCATAGCATGCATCGCAGTTCATACACGCATACATAGTATCGATAGCGGTTTGTTCATTCATTGGTACATGATCCATTCCCATAAATAAACCAATTCTCGACTTATTTGCAGGTGCAAAAGTTTCTACTTTGGGAATAAGTACGGCAGGGCAATCAAATCGGCACATGTTTGGACAATTTGCACATTTGGCCATTTCCTTAAGATCCGCATCAAAATCATCCAAGGGGGAGGTATAATACTTTTTTCGATTCTTATATCCATCTATTACATTTTTTCGATCTTCTTTATCCGCGTTTTTAATAATTCCAATTACCCAGCTGTATTTCTTCAGTTTTTTAAATATTTTAAACATGCTTAATCATCCTCCAAGCTTTGTCTCATTAATTCCTCGGGATATAATTTTCCAGGGTTCATGATGTTATTGGGATCCAATGCTTGTTTTATCTTTCGCATTAAATTAATTTCCTCACCGTGTTCCAATTTCATCCATCGGGTTCGATTCACCCCGATTCCATGGTGATGGGAGATGGTACCTCCTACAGAAAGAGTTGCCTTCACTGCCGCATCCCAGCATTTATTATATGTTTTCAGTGGCCCTTGGTCTTCTCTGGGCATTGCTCCGAAGGTAAAGTACCAACATACTCCTGTTGGATAAAAGTGTGATGCATGCCCTGAAGCCATCAATGCTCCCGGTACTTTCATTATTTCTTCACAAACCTTCTCATATAACTCGTTTCCTTCATCCCACATACAAGCAACTTCGATGGTGTCGAATACTAATCCATAGGGTCCAAATTCCGAAGATTCTTTCACGGTGAATCTGGTATCAAACCAGTGATCTACGGGCCCCTCACCAGTGTTTAAACCATTGAATTTCTCACATTTCTCTCGAATGACTTCTTCTTCGAGGTCCACCAATTTAGAATTGGGTGCTTCACACACAAACACAACCATTATTTTGTCCTTGGATTCTTTCACGGTTGCCCCAAAATGTCTTTTTGTTTCTAGCTTATCATATATGCGAACTACTGCAGGATTAATTTGTGTTTGATAGGTTTCTCTAATTGCATCTAAACAATCTTGCATTTCTGAGAAGCAATATGAGATTTTCGCTTGTTTTTCGGGTTTTGGCCAAATTCTACAAGTGGCATGGGTGACAACCCCAAGTGTCCCTTCTGAACCCAAAAATATTTTGTCAACAATAGGACCCACAGAGGCCCTTGGATATGTTTTACTTTTCATTATTTCACCTGTCGGCAAAACCACTTCCAAGGATTTGAGAATATCTTCCATTTTTCCATATTTTCCGCTAAATTGACCTGCGGCCCGATGTGCAATATATCCTCCTAAGGTTGATGCCCGAATTGATTGAGGGATGTGTCCCATTCTATATCCGTGTTCGTCTAAATATCTTTCAATATTTGCTCCATTGAGTCCAGTTCCAATAGTGGCGGTATTATTCACTTCATCAATTTCAATATCATTAATATGCTTCATGTCAAGTATTATTCCACCTTTTATGGGTATTGCACCACCTACAACGCCCGATCCCTCTCCATATGGTATGATCGGTATATTTTCTTTATTGGCATATTTTACAACCTCGGAAATTTCCTCGGTGTTTTTCGGCCAAACAATGATGTCAGCGATACTTGGTTGAGTACCCTCAAGGGTAAAACGGGTTCCGATTAACCAATAATCTTTCCCGTATGATAATAAATGAACTTTGTCGGTAGATACATTTTTCTTCCCTAAGATATCGGAAAGGTCCTTTTCCACTTTATTGATATCTTTAATTGCTGCGTCATGGGAAAAATGTACCTCCATGTCTTTAAATAATTTATCAGCCATATATAATTAAAGTATTGTCTAAATATTAATCTTAAAGAATGCGAAAAACATCAACATATGTGTGAAAAAACGGGGAAAAAAGAGGCAATTATGGGATTAGAGGGGGATTTCATCGCTTAGATTTTCTTTTTTTTTAACAAAATAACAATTCCCATGACACTAAAAATCGCGACAGGTATCAGCACAGAAAGGCTTAATCCATCTATATATCCTCCTTCTGAAAGGTCATCGGCCACCAAAGGGTTATCGAATGCTTGAATATTTGCTCTAATCAGCTCAAGATAGGAACTAATTGTATTTCCAAAATAATCCTCCATCCCTATCAAGGGTGCTGAAAGTATGATGGTAGAGTTTGTGTCTTTGGCTATTTCAACAATTGTATCATGATCCAGGTTTGTTTGATGTACTATTTTGTTCGTTTCACTACTTTCCATAATTTCCTTGATTTCTTGAATATGTTGGGCTGATGGTTCCACATCGTGTTGTTCTTCAATTATTGCAACTCTTTCAATCCCTAACAGATCATATAGATACATCATCGCCGGATGATGCATCACGACTTTTGTTCCTTGCAATTTGGTTTTATTTCCGTTAATTTCATTGATCACTCCATCTAGCTTGGTCATATAATTTTCAAAACTCTCTCTAAGATCATCTTGCTGGGCACTTGTTGCCTCCTCGGTGAGATTTAAATAAATGTTTCGGCACATCTCCTTGGCTACTATTGGACTTGTCCATCCGTGTGGGTTGGGTGCATTGGTGAGAGGATCCATTCTGATCATACTCTCATTCATTATTTTGACCACCTTCAAATCTGGATTGTCCTCTAAGACTACTTGGGCATACCCGCCTGATCCTTCCCACCAAGGCTCCAAGCCCTCTCTCCCCATAAGAATGAATATTTCCGCCTCTACTAAAGCAGTTATTTCGGATTGTGTTGGTTCATATGTATGCGGGTCTTCACTTCCCTCAACCAAGATTCCGGTAGTTTTTACTGCATCGCCACCGATATTGTCCACAAAGTCCTTTATAAGTGCGGTGGAGGTAACTACTTGAATAATTTCATCTTGTGCTGAATTTGGGTCAATCTTGTTTAAGTTTTGTTTTTTCTCCTCATTATTGATGGTAGAGATTTCATTATTGGTCGAAATTAAGCTTATGTTTACCAATATAATCCCAAATATGAGAATAAAAATTCCAAAATAACCAACAGAGGGTATTTTCCTCAGTTTGGTATGATGTTTTTTCCTAATTCTCTTTTTTTTAGTCATTTTAATGTTAATCACATCCTTTGATCTTAATAATGAATATGGGAATCTTCATATTTAAATCTTTACGATATGTCGTAAAAGTCCTAATCACCTCGTAAAGTTTATATGGTCTTTTTTGTTCTTTTTTATATAGAAATTTATCGCTAAAAATACAAGATTTTTTCTTAAACATTCAACATATCGGAGGTAAATAAATGAAATGCTTGCACAATACTCAATATCGGATTTCTTTGAAAGTTTTCAGTATCAATATATGCAAAGATCGTTAATATCGACTTTAATTGTTGGGATTGTTTGTGGATTGATTGGGGTATTCATTATTTTGAGGGGGCTTAGTTTTCTAGGGGCTGGTATTGCCCATTCGTGCTTTGCTGGTGGGGCCCTAGCTATTTTGTTGGGAATTTCGCCATTCATAACCATATTTTTATTTGGGGAAATTAGTGCTCTTACAATTGGATATGTGAATGAAAAACAAGAAGCGGATAAGAAAGATACTGCTGTGGGCATTATGTTTAGTTTTACCATGGCCTTGGCGGTTTTATTTGTGGGGCTATATGATAAATACAGCACCAATGTTCAATCTCTACTCTTTGGTAATGCCCTTACGATCTCTCAAGAGAATTTGATACAGTTGATTATTACAGCATCTATTGTAATCATTTTGTTTTTTTTGATAAAGAAAGAACTTCTATTTGTCACATTCGATGAGGAAATGGCTAAAGTTACTGGAATTCCCGTGAGATTTCTTAATTATGCGTTTTTAATGATGGTGGCTGCCGTAATAACGGTTTCCTTAAAGGCTATTGGTGCTATTCTGGTCTTTGCCATGATAGTTACTCCTGCAGCTGCAGCATATCAATGGACCTACAATACAAATTATATGTTGGTTCTTTCGGCATCTTTCGGTGCTATTTCCTCTTTTTTAGGTCTGCTCTTGAGCTTTATTTTTGATATGCCAACTGGGAGTAGTATTGTAATTGTGGTGACGGTAATTTTCTTTATTTCGTTCGTTGTGTCTCCAAAGAGAAGGAAGATGTATGCTTTTACTATGGCTCATGATCAAGAATCTCATAGGAAGGAATGTGCCTACTGCAGAGAATTAAATGGAGAAAATAAATGTCCATATTGTCAGGAGGAAGAAAAAATGGCTGAAAAGGAGGCTGGGTCTAAATGAATAAAGAGTCAAACCATGAAAATAAGCATCATAAGGACCACTATGATCATAAGGTCTATCATGATCATAAGTTCCATTATGATCATAAGGACCGGGGTGTGCCCAATATTCAAGATCGTAAATCGCCTTTAATAGAAATGAATGATGTTGATATTGGTTATGGCAATCATAAAGTGTTGGAAAATCTTAGCCTAACTGTCGATCAAGGAGAGTACATCGGAATTGTAGGTCCTAATGGATCAGGTAAAACAACTCTCCTCAAAACGTTATTAACCATCTTGGATCCTTTAGAGGGAGAAATTAAGAGGACATGGAAAAAAAATGAAACTGATGGGATTGCAAGTACAATTGGATATGTACCACAATTTACCAAAATAGACCGGGAATTTCCGCTTTCAGTGAAAGATGCGGTAATGATGGGGAGATATTCCATGATTGGAATGCTTAAACGCCCATCAAAAGAGGATAGGAGGGCGGTCGAACAAGCACTTCACAAGGTCCATATGTATAATTATGCAAAACG
>CAZEPC010000039.1:8555-19005 GCA_964513765.1 uncultured archaeon | reverse complement strand
CTTTTTGCTCATTTTTCTTTATCATTATTATTCTTTTTAGCTTTACTTAAGCCTAGAGTGAATTTAATGTGGGTGCCAATATCAGAAAGTCGAGGAAACAATGCTGGAACTTCATCCCGATATTCTTCGTATTTTCTACCAAATCTTTCTATTAATTCTTTTTCTTCGTAGTACTTGAGGTGGAAATAAAAAAATATCCGCAAAAATACAATAATTATAAAAGAGTAAAGAGAAAACCGGAAAATAAAACTGGCTAACCCGATCAACATAATTATCGAATAGGTCGGATGTCGAAGAATTTTATAGATTTCTTCGTTTCTAACCTCAGATTCATCTGGATAAACCGTGTATACAAGACCCATATAATCCATTCCAAAAAGAAAGAAGGTACGAATTATTGCCATGATTCCATACACTAAAAGAATAATCGCAAAGGATGTAAGAACAACATTACTTATGTATATATTAGATTTAGAATCGAGGAGAAGTTGTATCATCGAGGTTCCCACTATTTTTGTTGCTGGATTGATTGGTTTTGGTCCCCAAGTTACGAAAGGCACGAAATTGTGGAAAATAACGGAAAAGATCATAGTTATGCCAAAAAAACCAGGTAATATGACTTTTTGGTATGCTGTGCTTTTATTTTTTTTTAATAGATTGTCTTTACGCCGCCAAATACCCGAAATTAAATAAAAGGCCAGAAGTATAGTCAGCATACTACCGATAAATGGGTTATAGGGTTCCATGGTTTTTAATGATGGATTTTCGGAAAATATTCGACTCAAATAATCAAAAAAGAGCTGTATTATCAATCCAGTAGTTAATCCTGTTATCCCAATTAGGGGAACAACTATTATTTTTTTTCCTTGGTAATTGGGAAGTTTTTCTTTAAACTTCTCAACCCCTTTAAGTGTTTTCATACAATAGAAAAAATAAATTGACTTAAAAAAAACTTCCAAAATTCTTAATCAAATGAAATAACACCATTTCAAGCGGTTAAGAAAAGATCAAAAATTTTTCGATTCCCCAATGTTTTTTCGATTGCTTTGAAATTTTATTTAAATATATATTGTTTCTTAATGATATTATAAGGGTAAAAATGTATTCAATTTTACCCAAAGAATAGAAAGATTTTATTAAATAGGAGAATATTCATATGTCAAATACGGAAAAAAAAGTGTTAATTGTTTACGGGACCCGTTCGGGCTCAACGAAAGAAATTGCCCAAGAGATGAGAAATTATTTTCACGATCTACAAATTGAAGCACAAATTCACAATGTCGCCAAGTTAGATAGTTTTGAACAGCTAGAATTCAGAGAATTTGATGGTGTATTACTCGGATCGGGTATTCGGGTAGGAAAATGGACAAAAGATATGAGAAAGCTGATTGAGGTCAACCAAGCCCTCCTTAAAGAAATAGACATACCTCTGGGTTTATTTGTGAGTTGTGGGATGGCCAGTTTTCCTGATACAAAAGAAAAAGCGGTTGAAAACAATATTAAATCGTTAATTAAAGAGTATGCCCTCTCCCCCTCTACATTTGAAGCCTTTGGAGGGGTTTATGATTTTTCCAAAAGTTCGGAATTAGGTTTCTTTACCAAATTTATGCTAAAAAAAGTAGTGCAGGCCGAGAATAGGGATGATGTGATTGATCTCGATGGGAGGACCGATTTAAGGGATTGGGATAATATTAAGGCATTTGTCCAAAAATTTAGCAGTTTCTTGGAGGAGTAAAAAAGCGCTGAATATCCTTGCGACCTCCCTATTCAAAATTTATTTGCTCAAATATGAACCATAAAATAACAGGGGATTTTTTAAATCATAATTGCCCCTCATAGAAAGGAAATGCCCGACACGTTAATTCTTTATGCCGTCTCAAAGATCTCTTCCTCATACATCTCTGGGTTTGGGTAATATCCCCTTTTGAATCGTTTATCGTCCGATTCAATAATTCCGGCATCCATCAGCTTATCTAGATGGTATTTTACCGTTTTATGGCTAATATCGAGCCTTCTGGCAATCTTGCTCTGGTAAATACCTGGATTATCATTAATTAATTGGAGTATTTGAAGTGTGGTTTTGCTTTTTCTCAATTTAAGATTGAGTTTAGATATGGGATTCTTTTCTAAATACGGAAAATAGGTCAAATATTGTCCGACTCTCATCTTTCTAATCACCTTAAACGTTTCAAGTACATCTAAATGCCAAGCCAAAGTTCCACCCGATATCTCCACCTCCTCTTGAAGTTTATTAAAATGTATACCAGGATTTTCTAAAATATAGTCAATAATTTCGTTTCGATTTTGATTTTCCAATACATCTTCCATCTCTAAGTTTTTATGTACTCCCTTATTGATATGCATCACTCTGTTAAGCAGATAAGATCGGTACTCTTGTTTAGTCATTAACAATCCTATTAAACCAACCAAGATTCCAATCCCAATGAGAGTCCATTTAATGATTTCATTTTCAAAAATTGGGGTAGTTCCCGGTTGAAATGAGACTAAAGCTATGTTAATTTCCTCAGAATTGAGGATCTCTTGATTATCTTGTTCCCCTAAATTAGTGCTGATTAAATTATTCTCGATAGGGCTATTCAATAGGTACCAAGATTCGCTTGCTTCCTCGTAATATGCAAAACTTAGAGAATTGGTGGGTGCCCCTTGTGTTAGCTCATAGAAAAAAGTAAGGGAACTGATGTCTTGGTTCCCCGATAAGATAAAATCTATGTCTTTATAGACCTCGATTTGGTAATCTTCATTAGCGTCAGATTGCTGATTATTTGCTTGGGTGGCGTAGTTTATGGAAGTAAATAGACTTATACTTGTTTTTAGATTAACTGGGTTCTTTTTTATGTTTTTTTGGGTGCTGTCCATAGGTCCATACTCTTGGCCAGGATTATTTGGTCGCTTTTCCCAATAACGAGAGTTTCCTTTGGGGTCCTTGGGGAACCCTTTATTTGCTCGTAGTAAGATTTGTGTGTTTTCCATTGTGCTAATGTTAAAACCAAAGGAATGGCGGTTTAAGCTAGGATCCAAATCAATATCCAAACTAATGTTTGTGTTTGCACTAATATTTAAGTCCATGTTGTTGTTGAATTTAAATTGCACCATTCCCTCGCCGGGAGAATATTCCCCCTGATACTGGGATCCCGGTATTTCTTTTATAGGTCCATATTTGGCCGAGCTTGCATCGATAAATGAGGATTGCAAGATGAAGATCATAACTATCATTATGAAAAAGTGGTAAGGATATGATTGGGATTTTTTGGCGTTTCGCTGATATTGAGTAGATTTTGAATTTTTCATGGTGATATTCACTCTTGCAACTTTATCTTTATTTTGAATTAGTTAAGTTTATTTTGAATTTTATTTCTTTGTAGTAGGTTAAGATTCCCTTCGAATAAAAAAAGAAAAAAGCATTAAGAATAATATAATATAATAATATCAATCAGATAGAACTGCCTAATGTAATTTCTTTCGGTATTTCATGATCAAGCCCACAATTCCGATTCCGATAATTCCAATCATAAGCGGATATGCATCAATTTCGGATTCTTCGGGACTCAACACGGTCCAAACTGAAAAGTGGTCGGTTACAGTTGTGATTGCTCCATTTACATATTCCGATGCACTTTCAACCCATTCTCCTGCCACCTCATCATAATAAGCCCATGTGGTCTTTTCTTCCTCGGTTTCGAGGGTGAGTTTGGCTTGTTCTGGTTGGGTCTCATTGAGAGAGACATTTACCATAAATTTTTCTCGATATCGGTATCTATTCTGGTTTCTTGTTTGAATTTGGTTTCCATTTTCAAGATTGACCTCGGTGTTTGATCCATCAACCTTTACGCTGACTTTTTGCCCTGCGGACGTATTTACCTCTAATTGAAAATTTCTCTCTCCGACTTCCTCGGCATCGCATTCAATATCAACATCGGCACTGGCATTTGTCTTTAATTGCATTCTAAAACGGTTCCTAAACCTGAAACTCTTGCTCTCGCCAGCTCCCATTTTTCCTCTATATTGATTTCCCGGTACATCTTCATCGGGTGGTCCTGGTTTAGCACTAATCATATCAACGGCGAGAAATGTACTTAGAAATATCAAACTTAATACCGTTGCCATAAATATCTTTTTTGTGTGATTTTTCATTGTTTATCACGTATTTTGTTAATTTTTTTGAACATTTGAACCCTTTTTACAAGGGATTCTATATGAATAATATCATTTGTGCATATTTAAAGAGTCAGACACACTTTTCTCCAATTAGGGGAAATGTTCGGAAGAGCCCTTATCCCGGTTTTTATGCCTAAAAGTCTTCAAAAATCTTATAAGATGAAATATTGTCTGTTATAAGGATAGTCTATTATACTCTTTAAGAAAAAGAAAAACAAAAGGAAAAAGAAAAACAAAAATAAAGAAAGAAAATGATAAAAAACGGGGTATAAACCCCTTTATTTCGTAAAATCAGTATATTTCCCTCAATGCTTTTTTCTTTGGAGGATTAGGACAATACCGGCAAACGCAAATAACATACTGAAAATCGTAGGATAGCCTGAAATGCCCAAGGGACTGTCATTGGGGGTGGTATCTTCCCCAGTATCTACTGGAGTATAATTGTCGGGGATGTCATCGGTAAAAACCTCTCCCTCGGACCCTGTACCATTGACCAGTACTGTTCTTTCCCATTCTTTCCATGTCCCGTTAGTATATTTTCCACCTTGGAACATATCTTGTAAAATTCCTTCCTCATTTACCGCGAATCTCATGATTCTGGTTATGGTTTCTCCATCCTCAGGCATATCAATGGAAACCTCGAAAATCGTGCCATTGGTTTGAATGTCCGAACTAGTTACTGCTTGACTATCTGGGATAAGGAATCCAAAATTGAGCATCTGGGCAATTGTGCCGGTATATGATGCAAAGTCTGTAATTCCCTTGTCAAAAACCCTTCCATCGGTCGCCTCACTTAACCATGTCCACATATTATCATCTTTTAAAAGTCCAAGTGCCCAAAAGTTTATCGGGGTCCCTGAGTGGGTACTACCCCAATCTTCATTTAGCTCCCAAGTTGCTGATTTGTATTCCGATTCATTAAGGAGTCGATGGTATTTTGCACCCACACTCACCACAGAACCATCGCAAGTTCCCAGGACATCTCCAATAATATATTTCTCGCGCGATCTTCTCACACTATCTCCTAGTTGTTCATCATTGGGATTATATTCTTGTTGTTCCCAAATGAGTTCATCTCCCGTATCTATACTTGTAACGTCCGACGGATTCCCGGAATTACAGCCGAGGGATGTACTATATAAGATCATGAAGATCTCCTCGTCTCTCTCTTCTCCGGTACTTCCTTCCTCTTTGAATTCATACACTTGCATTTCTAGATGGCTTGTGATTCCGTTAGTATCCCATTCTATCCAAAGTCCATTTTCTCCGTGTGCTTCTGGGGAGTCAGGTTTTCCTTTAATTCTCATCAAATTTGTTCCATACTTAGTTTTAATCGTACTTTCATCGAACATATGATCCGGTAAATTATTGATGATCGCATCTTGAGTGCTTGGTTGTGTTACATCCAAAGTGGTTGGCAAGAGTGTCGGAGGTCCTTCTAATTCTTCCATTAATCCCCCCATATTGATAAAAGAGGCAGGATTGTTGGTGTCATAGATTAGGAACGGTTCAAAACCCTTTTTAACGACATGGGTGCTGTCTTGAGACGTCCAAAACTCTATTTTACCGCATACTGCAACATTTGAGGCATTTAATGGAAATATATGGGTGACGGTGAATTTTTCATAGATAACCCCTCTATCTTCCCATGAATCTTCATTGGAGGAATCCCACCATCTTCCCCAGATTTCGTGTTGTTCGATTACTTCCCATGAATCTCCCTCGGAAACCGATATTCCTGAATGACTCTCATCCACGCCTGGGCCGTCAATCATCATTTCCATATGAATAAATTTTTGATCTTCTGAGGATGAATAGTATTCCTCTTTCATAAATCGGTGGTGGCCGTATCCAATATGCATTTGTTGATAAAATTTGAAGGTATCGGAGCCCGAATTATTGGTACCTGTTACGACTATCTCTTGGGTTGTTCCTCTCCAATCGGCATTAACGCTCCCAACATCAAGATCCATTCCTTGCTCGAACATAGTGGCAAGGTCAGATTCAAATCCCGTTTCATCTGAAACGCTAATATCTTTTTGATGGAATATTTGTCCGATTTGGCTGGTTGCATTGTCTTTCACCACTCTTCCGCCTTGCATATACGGCATTTCATGGGCTTTATCGGTGAATTGTGAGTCAAAATATTCTGAAGTATTCAGCAAAATTACAGATTGGTTATATTTGGGTACGAAATATATGTAAATGACCTTAAACTCCATAAATTGGGGGCCTGGCATATATTCCGGATCTTCTTCATCATGTCCCTCCATCTCCGGTCGGAACATATGAATAACATCTCCAATCTCATATCCGAATACATCATCATTTTTTGCATCCCATGGGATCCGATCTCCATTTAAATCATAACCCATTAATTCCTCGACTGTGGCCTCGCCGGACATATTCATTTCTTGATATACGGCAAATCCTGTGGTTGCGTTTATCCAAATATCTCCGGAAACATAATTTTCCCAATTTGCAGTTCCGTTGAAATAACCTTCTGCCTTAATACGATGAAATCCCTCAGTGGTTGTTTCCAAATCCACATTAATTATTATTCCATCGTTTTCCGCGGAAATTAAATCTTGAAAAACAGCACTTATGTTTTCGATTAATCCGGTGTTATTTGCAATTTGAATATCAACCACGGAACTATTACAATAGGTGTGATTGATCATCGACGCGGTATCATAGGTTTCGATTTCTGTTCTTTGGTATTTCCAACTCCAATCAAATTCGTCTTCTTTATCACCGCTTACCTTTTCTGGGGCGGTGTAGATATCATATTTTACTTGATTCGCAGTTACATCGACTATTTCATGCTTGGTGACATTTAAGGGTTCTCCTTTATCCCACGGCGTTTGTCCCAATTGCTCTGGGGAATATGTGCGGTAGTAAAACACATCCCCTACTTGGACACTTACACCATTTGGTGCAGCAGCACTCTGGGGTTTGTTTTTTGTATCATTCTCCATAATGGGATTGATTGGTGCTGGAAGAAGCCCTGTAATCATAAGGCTCACCCCGAACACCAATGTCAATAAGCTAATCTTAGTTTTCGTTTTCATAATGATTTTCTCCAAAAACCTTTCATAAAAATATATAAGGTTAAATTTAATAATGAGAAGATTCCCCTATATATCTTGGTTGGTCCAAAAGTGAGATAATTTGGATTTTTCTACAAAACACAAAAAGGAATTTCATTTTTGTATCATTAAGGAGGAAAAAACAAAAAAAATCGATCAAAAAAAGTTCAATTTTATTAATTTCCCATCAGCCAAAGCTTAGCAGACTCGTAGGAATCCCCATCCTTTAGGGCGGGGAGACTTCAATCCAATTTTATATTAATTTTCTTGGCGACCATCGCAATTCCAATGATAAATATCCACGGGATAATTCTTATGATCACTCCGGTCTTCTGGGTATATCCTACTTTAATATTCATCAGTAGAGGGCTGTTTGTATTGAGCTCGTGTTGATTTACTGCATGGGTGTAATTGAACTCAAGCATAATTGGCTGATTAGATAATTCCACCTCAATGCTTTCTAATATCCCCATTGTTTGGATGTTTGTCTCATTTCTCACAAAGTCAAATGTTTCTAATGTCATATTGGTGTTCGGATCCACGATCTCCTCAAGAGCCGAAGAAAATTTCATTGTCGCCTTGTCTACTACCGTTTCCGACCACAATATAAGCATAATTGTATTCTTATCTGTATAGAAGGAATAGGTATGGATGAGGTCCTTATCTACCCATTGTGGCGTCTCAACAACGAGACTTTGACCGAAGTTTCTGGAGTTGGGAAGCTTTCGGCTTAAATATTGAAATGCATACCCGGCAGGTTTGTAAATCCATTGATTATACTTTTGAGAGTAGTGTTGGATCCCGAAGGCTGCTTCCCCGTAGGTCCAGTCTATATTCTTCGAATCCCGATAACAATACCAAATAACCCTATCAATCCCTGCCGTCAAGGCCTCCGCGTAAGTTTTAATCAGTTGCTCTGCCTGCCGTTCCCATTTTTCCCGATATTCTTCCTCTATTCTGTCCTCGCTGGATACATCGGTTGACATCCCCACCTCGGTAATCCAAATCTCACCGTTAAACTCGTGCTTCTCGGCAACCGCCTTTACCTCTTGTATCTTTTGGGCGATTATTTCGGCATTTGACCCAGAGTACGGATGGAAATTTAGGGCATAAAAGAGTTCTTCAAATTGTTCACTTCCAATATAGGAAATCATCCGATCCAAATAGTCCGGATCATGTCCTGAAATGCCAGGTGCAATAATCTTTACATCTGGTGAAATATCTCTGATGTAATATGCGGTCCTATTAAGTAAATAAAAGAATTCAGTTTCTGTCCCGTTCCAAAACTTGTCAATATTGGGTTCATTCCATATTTCAAAGTAAGTTACATTTTCCTTATATCGGAGGATTGCCTCATTCACATAATCCAGCCAGTGGTCTATCTTATCCTTGGGTATATGCCTTCCGTATTCCTCACCCAAAATGTTCGTATTTCCGTAATCTAAAATTGCCAATGATTCAATCCCGTATTTGGTAAAGTTTCCGTATCGATGGTCAAATGGTTTATAGTTGAAATTTCCTTTAGTTGGTTCAAAAGATTGCCAGTATATATCATTTCTTGATATTTTTACCCCTTGATTGACCAATTCTTGATATTTCTCTCCCGATTCCGCATACCCGTGGCATACACCAAAAGGGTTATACACATTTTCGATTTCTTTTGAGGGACTATAAGGTGTTTGTTGTTCGGCGCTGCCGAAATTTTGAAATAATGGTTGGATGAATTGGAACACCACGAAGAATACGATTACCACTATGAATAAGTAATACAACTTCGATTTTTCCAAGTGCCGCTCAATTTTAGACATTTTCTTTTTCCTCCTGGTTTAAATTCCCATTTTTTTGAAAATGTATGCGCTCTATTGTCTTGAGGTAATTTTTTTCGTTATATACATCGGGGAGCTTGCTAAAAATATATAAATTCAATAAATCAATGGCCACAATTACGGTCAAATAGACATCTATTTCATTTACCATCTGTGCAACATCTTCTAAATGTGCGGGAATGAAAGAAAAGTATCCCGCAATTGCCAAAATCATCACAAACCAGCAACCGTCCAATTTTGTTTTTGAATATCTCCCGGTTCTTTGAAGATAAATCCAGATTGAAGTGAATACCACTATGCCCGCCTCCATACTAAAGGTGCCCAAGGCTCCGTTCATTCCTTGTTTTGCCAATATCCACAAGGCAACGGGCATCACACCAATCCCTAATATTTTGTACCATTTACTAATGGTTGTGTTCATATTAATAACCAATATCAAACCTCCGCCCAAGAGCAAGCATTCTAAGAAATTCAAAACGGTGACTACTCGATTATCCACATTGGTGTATTGCTGGTAAAGAAAACTGGCTAAAACTATGTAAAGGGTACATGTGAGCCAATTCAAAAAGAAAGCGCTCATCCGGATTAGCTTGGTTTGTGTTTCTAATGTTGGTTTTTCTTGCATTTTTTGGATAAGAATTCGTTCGGAATCGGTAAAATAGACTTTTGGTATTTTACCTGGAATAAGGCCTATGATAAAAAGAAATGCGCTGCTCACAAAGGCCAAACAGTAAAACACACTTTCCAGGGAATTATCAAAAGCAAAAATAAACGCAATATAGAAACCTAGACTTAATAAAATGGCTAAGGCCATATTAAGGGACCAAATATTCTTTTCGTGCATAGTTTGCTGCCTGATTGTTCTCTCCCAGTACCAAAACTGCATAATCCCGCTTATTAGGATCATCGAAAACATCAGAGTGAACCCGAAATTAAGTGCTCCTTGTTCCGTTTTAATCAGTCCATAAAAGAATTCCTTAATGGGAGCTTCCGATGGATAATCGCTAAAAGGGGTATTGAAAAGTCCAAAATATCCGCATCCGGCCAATCCAAAAAAACCAATTATTATATTGAGGATCGGGCGTGTTCTGTAAGCATAAGAAATATAAACTGCGGCTGGGATCATAAGGGTTATGCATATAATGTCAAAAAGCGTAAGCCCCACAAAATATTGTCTGGAGTAGGTAAAAAGATGAAACAATGCCCATACTCCGCAGATCCAACCGCCACTATAGAGAATTATTCGATATATGTTAGGTAATTTTATCTCAGAAATTGGTGTGGCTGTTATCTCAAAAACCTCCTACTAGAGTATTTTCTTTGTTCATAAAAAAATGATCTGGAATTGTTGAAATGGAA
>CAZEPC010000039.1:0-8455 GCA_964513765.1 uncultured archaeon | reverse complement strand
TTATTTATCTGGAATTGTTGAAATGGAATTATTTATCTGGAATTGTTGAAATGGAATTATTTATCTGGAATTGTTGAAATGGATTTATTTATCTGGAATTGTTGATCTGGGATCATGAAAATCTCCTGCTTTTCGATTTGTTCCTTCCATAAAACAATTATTTGAGGATTTTTTACTATTGATATGGATGGGGTTAAAGAAACTGAAAACAATCCACAAGATCAAAGGAAAAAGCTTTTCAAAAGCACAAGAAAAATGGATCTTTTCTTTCTGCTTCTCGCCGTAATCTTAGTTTTCTTCACGTTTTATTTTGAATCTCATCCCGAAAAAGCTCAAATTATCCAAGTCTCCACATATCAGGAAAAATTAACTAATTTACGGATGGGATTGTGGATTTCATTTATAATCTGTATCGTCGGGAACATCCTCCCTCTCCCCACGCCCTATATTCTTATTACATGGATGGTGTCTCAAGAATTCAAATCGATTCATTTCTTAATTCCTTTACTGGTCGCATTTATTAGTTCTCTGGGCTCTCTTGTGGGCGAAATAACCGGTTACTTCGTGGGGAGGGGTGCGGGTGAATTAATTCCCCAAGAGGAGGGGGATGATTCCGCCAAATTTTTCGAGAGGGTACTCATTTCAAACCCGAAAACTGCTCCCTTTCTTATTTACCTTTTTGGCGCAACGCCCCTTAACGATGATCTTATTACAGTTCCACTGGGGCTAATTAAATATTCTTTTAAAAAAACGGTATTTTGGTGTTGGTTTGGGAAGCTAAGTATGATGATAATGGTGGCTTTTTTTCCAGATCTTCTCGATTTTAGCAACCCCGAATACAGTTTTTGGACCACCATGTTTCCCTTGTTCGGGATTATCTTTATTTTTTATCTTTTCTTTAAGGTTAATTGGGAGGTTATTATCCAAAGACTTCCAAGGATAAGGCAAATTCTTCATATAGATGAATCCCAAAAATAAATATACGAAAAATCCCATTATTATTGAGAGGGACCATTTTCAATGAAACTCAAAGAGATCACTTTTCATTACTTCCGTTCATTTGGAAAGAAGCAAGCCTCCATTGATTTTGATGAGAATATCACTTTCTTTGTCGGAAAAAATCATACCGGAAAGACTAATTTGATGAAGTTTTTGGAGGATATTAAGCGCCATAATCTTCCTTTTAATGAAAAGTACGTATTAGAGCGTTCTAATTGGTATAATAATGAGTCCGGAATTGAGCGTCCCTTAAAGTTTCGCATCACCGCCTCGATTAACAATAAAGAATACCGTCTCATGACGGAAAAGATGTTTCTGGAACCAATCCTGAATTATTTTAAAGAATTATCTTTATTAGGGGATTATGACATTAAATCCGAGTCTAAGGCTAAACTTAAAAATTTATTGACCTTTAAGAACTGCAAAAATATCTTCTATGATTTTTTTCCAAACCATGAGATTATTCTGAGAATGGAGTTCATTCGATTTGATGATAATACCCAGAGTATCAATTATAGCGCTCAATTCAATAATTTAATCGTTATTAAAACGGGGCACGGTCGCAGATTCATTAAAACCATCATTCCAGAGGAGGATAAACTGGAATATAGACCCCATGAAAAGAGATTTTGGTCTGAATATTTAGGTGAAATGCTTCGCTCACTAGTTTTTGAAAATAATAAAGATAAAAACGGCGAGAATGATACTGATGGGGATGAAAGGGGTTTAGAAATGCATCGATCACTGGATTTGGGGAACATTGGGGAGGAACTTAATTTAGATAAATTATTAGAGTCCTCTGATTTGCGATACCATATTTTGGGAACCCATTTGCTCCAAACATTGAAAAGAGAGATAACTCCCTTTAAAGTTGATGCAGAAGAGATCATCGATCCCTTTTATCGTAAATTTCTTTCCAAAATCCAAACTTTTCATGGATCCAGGGCTCATATACCGGAAGTCAACCAAGACAATAAAAAATCCTTAGATCACTATTTGGCAAGAAGATTATTACAGAAAAACATAAAAGCGGTTAATGATGTCCATTTGCGTCGCAGAATGCATCAGTTGACCGAATATTTTGAATCTCTTTATGATTCGCTGAATATTTCTTTTGGGATCTCAAAACAAAACAATGGCTCTTATGAAATGAACTATTACAAGCGGGATGATAACAGCCCGATCCAAAACTTTGATTCGATCGGGGGAGGTATCACCGAAATGCTCTATTTTCTTTATAAATTTACTATCGAAGAGGGCAATTTACTTTTCTTGGATTGCCCTGAGCGCAATTTGCACCCCCATAACCAGAGGTTCATTTATAATATTATAAAGGAATACTCGGAGAAGAATCAAGTGTTTTTGGCCACCCATAGTCCTTTCTTTATCCAGCCCGATGATCTTTTCCAAATTCGTCTCTTTGATATGGAAGATGATATTACCAAGGTGATTAAACTGAAAATTCCCTCTAAATCCCAGGATTTTTTCCAGCTGAAGAGGAACTTTAGTTTCCGAAATAGGGATGCCATTTTTGCCGATGGGATAGTGTTTGTCGAGGGCCCAACGGAAGAATGGGCATTTCCCACATTCTTTAAAAATTTTGGTCTGGATTTGGATCTTAACAACCTCTCACTCATTTCATTACACGGAAAAGGAGGGTTTGGGGCGTTTTGGAAATTTGCACACCAATTGAGAAAGAATTTCTGGTTTTTCTTCGATTATGATGTATTGGGGGTAAAGGCAGGGGAGGAAATCACCCCAAAAACCTTCAAAAGGAGTATCATTTATAAAAAACGCTATTTATTCGAACCAGAGGTTGCTTCACTTTGTAATCAAATGATATATATGGAGAATGATATCCATTTCCACGAGAAACTGGAATATTTACGTTCTCTTCTGGAAAAATACCATGTGTTTGTATTCCCCACCGATTTTGAGAGGGTATTCGAGGCTTATCTCAGGGGCCGGGCGGAATTTACGGGTAGTAAGGTGGAAAAAGCGATACAGTTGGTTGATTACATTAAAGAACACGAAAGGGAGCAGCTCATCCCCAACCGTTTGTATCGGTATATTCAGATAATTCAAGAGGACCTCGAAAAAGAAGAGGCCTAAGATCACTTAGAGCATGTAAATCAGGAATATAAGGAATAGGCTAATATAAGGAATAGGCTAATATGAGGAAAATAATGAACATAAAAAAATATCTTTTGATTCTAATATTCTAATCATCGAAGTCGTATTTTTCCCTTAATTCCATGACTTTCTCATAAAAATCTGTTCCTTTAAGCCGAGGTACCTTGAAATGTTCCTCGGGCGGATTGATTACATTTAACTGGTATATTGTGGTGAGGAGTGCTCGGGCTAATAAGGTCGGTTCTGGCTCTTTTTTGTCCTTATAGATCCTTCTGTACCGTTCTGCATATTTCCATCTTCCGATTCTGTTCCAAAATACATTGAATTTGTCAAAAGGATTAAAGAGGCTATTCCATTTCAGAAGCCACCACTGAGATTGATGTTGAAAAAAGGCCTTGTTGGTCCTTTCTAAATCATTGGAAGGCCATAAAAAATTGGGCATCATAGTGGTGTAGAAATATAGGCTCTCAATCTTTTTATCCAATAACTCTGGTTTAACTTTATAAAGATAATATGCCATCCTTCCGCAATTAATATGATCGGGATGCCAATAATAGGTAAAATAAGCCTCTGGGGCAAAGATTATATCTGGCTTGAGTTTATTTATGTATTTACCCACTTTTTGGATAGTTTCTTTGTCAAACTTGACAAAGCCGTCAATGATATCTCCGAAATGGACATGATCTGGGGATATTGAATTGATTTTTGCCGCATCTTTGAGCTCTTGCTCTCGAATTTTAGCCAAGCGGGGACCTTTCCATTCTTCCTCAAAAATTCCAAATTCTCCTTTCGTAAGGCAAAGTATTTCGATGGAGTATCCTTTTTCCGCCAAATGATGCATCAATACGCTACAGTTGAATTCCAAATCATCCGGATGAACACAAAGAAATAAAAAACGCTTCACACTACTTATGAATATTTGGAGTAAAATTAATTTTTCATTTTTTGGTTCTTTTAAATATCTTTTTAGATAGCTCTTTCACAAAATATTAGATTTCAGCTATGCCGAATATTGGCCAATGATCCGTGGGATAAATCTGGGAATCTTCCGATGGATTATCCATGATTATTTTTATCTCCTTGATTTTTATTTTCTGGTTGATCCATATAAAATCGATTCTTCCCACTTTTTCGGGGCTCTTGCTTTTTATTTTTGCGCCCGTAAAGCCATGGAAGGTGGTTGGGGGAGGAATTGGTTCTTCTTCATTTATATTATTATAACTATCGTCCAAAATTTGAGTCATTTGTTTGTATTCTTTGGAAAAGGGATCAAAATTGAAATCCCCCAGGAGGATCAAGGGTTTATCCTTGTTTGGTCTGATCTTCTTTTCAATGAGTTCAATAGAGTGTAATCGGGCCTGTTTTCGTAAGGGAAAATGGGTATTATATATATAAAATTCCTTATTCTCCGTGGTTTTTAACTTGCACCAGCTCACAATCCTGGGCAAATGTTGGTGAATTATGATGTTTTTCAAAAACCCTCCCCATCTCTTGCTGGGTTTATTAGGGGTACTGGAGAGCCAAAATGTATCAGATTCTATGCACTTAAACCCTTTTTTATATGAGATTAGAGAATGTTCTCCCTTATGTTTTCCGTCCTTTCTCCCGACCCCATAATGATGGTAAGAATCCAATTTCTCAGTAAGAAACTGGTATTGTGGATATTTTACCTCTTGAAAGCCGATAATATCGGGATTATACTTGTTTATGATGTGTATCACAAGTTCTTTGCGGTTTTCCCATATATTTTTTCCATCATGGCGATTGAGATATCTTATATTAAAACTCATTATTTTGATTTGCATAAGTATCAAATTGCTCCTTTTTAGGATTTCCCTATATCAACAACCACAATAAGGAAAAGAATCAAAAAAAAGTTAACTTTCCATAATTGAAATTATTTTTCGCCATGCTTAAGGGGATTAGTCTTCAAAATTGTCACATTCTCCGATAAATTGAAACAAAACTTAAAATTTGGATGTCGCTTTTCTAAAGTATGCCGGGCTTTGCTCATATTGTGGTATCGTTGCTTTTTAGTGCTTTTTTGATTAAATTTTCTCAAAATAAATTCACTTATAGACATGCGATCATATTCACCGTAAATTCCCATTTCGGGCCCGATGCGTTCGGATGGCTGCCTTGGGTCGGACCTGGATCCGAGATATACTATTTTATTCATGGATACGGATGGATTGTGATGGCTTTTCTCATGGCTCTCCCTTGGTTTTATGTCAATAACCATTCTCTTCATTGGAAACCAAAGTTCCATCTCACAAAAAAATCAAAATCGGATCCAAATTACCTTAAATACATGAATATTTATTGTTTAGTGGCTGCGGGAGGGATATTCCATCAGTTCTTGGATTTGATTGGCCACCCACCCACCATTCATTACGAAGAAGTCGGAAATATTGTGGATTGGGGTGGTGTGTGGTTCGGGAATGATAATTGGTTTAATTTGGATTGGGTACTATCTACTGGGGCATTTCCATGCGGGAATACTTTCGGATTCACCCTCTCAAATGTGTTTACCACGGTCACAGCCATTATTTTAGTCCTTGTGGTGTTCTTCAGAGTACCTAAAGAACAAGGCAAGGATTTCACAAAGTTTGCGGTTATCTTGACCTTAATATACTTTCTTCCCCTCTTAATTGCATATTTCATCCCAGATCCCCATAATTTTATTGAGAATAATCCCATTGCCTATGAGAATTATACCGGGGAGGGTTCTTACTATCCTTCAACATTTTATCTTACAGGTGGGGAAAGTGATTTCGGGGTAATTCTTTACATGCTCTTGTTCTTCTTTGTTCCAATGCTATTTTTATATTGGGGAACATTCGGGTTGCCCTTCGGAAAAGATGAAAAACAAGAAGGGACTATAAAAAATGAGGCCAAAAAAGACCTAAATGAAGGAGAAAAAGCAGACAGCAATAAAAGGGTAGAAATTACCGAGAATAGTTTGGGTAATTCTGAAATTGAAGAACCCAATATTGAAAACGAGGAATAGATAATCTATAATGGATATTTATTATATCTCATTTTTTTTCAGCTTGTTTTTCGATTTCTTTTTTATTTAAATTTGTATTTCTAATTCTATTTTAGTGGTTATCATTGCCTTATTCAATAGTTTTTTGAATTGAAAAATACTTTTGAGTATGAAGATGGTTAGAAAGAAAAATTTTGGAATTTGTAATTCGTGTGCTCATTTTAATTACGATTTCGGGAATCCTCAATGTGCAATGGGAATAGATAATTCATCTTATAATCGGCAGACCAAAAAATGTAAAGATTACGATTTAAAGCAAGAATTTGTCGAAAGGTTTGCAAAAATAAACTTAACCAGGTCTATGGTCAATCAGATTTCTCAATATTTGAAGGAGAACAAGAATGAGCGAATAAACCCACTATTGGCCAAGAAACTCATTTTTCAGCAACGTTCAAATTCTGTGTTTGTTCCCGAAGAGAAAGTGTGGCTCGATGAGTACAAGGAGGAAATAATTCATACAATTAAACATGTGATTCTGGGGCTGTTAAAAAAGAGAGATTTATATCAGAAAGATACAATCAACCCCGATGGAGAAAAGGAATCTAAATCTCCAACAAGAGATCCCTCAAATAAAAAATCATGTAAATTTCCAAACGACCTAACCAAATATCTCAAACAAGAGGGGATTTGTCGCGATTTTGACTTCATAAGAAAAAAGCATAAATCGATTTTTTCCTTGGATATTGAAACCACCAGCTGGATGCCCAAAGCCCACGAAGGGTACATTAATCATATCACCCAGTCTTGCATAGATTTAAAGGGAAAAGATCCCGTTATTAGTATTTTTCAAATCATCAATATGAACCGAAAACCCGATAATGTAAAAAATATGTTAGATCGGGTATGGGCCTATATGGCTAATCCTCGAGCTATTCCGGAGGCTAAATCATCCGAAGACTCTGTTGAGCCCCCGAGATTTCATAAAACTGTTCAACTTGTTTTTAACAGACGATTTGATATCAAGATTCTGGAAAAAATGTTTAAGAAATTTACATTACCCCACCGATTTCCTAAGAAAAGGGTAGATTTAATGGATCAAAAGAAGAGTTTGGCACTCCTTGAAAAATATCTCAAAGAAAAACACGGTTTCAAACGACTCATTACCGAAAAAGGAAATTACAAGGATTACTATGCGAGGTTCAAAAAGAAAAAAATTGAGCCGATCTCAACCTATAATGTGGTCGACACTCTCACTCCACTCCTTTATTTTATAAGTTCTTTTACTTGATATTTTTAGTTAGTTAATTCTTATTTTCAATAGGTTAAACTTATTGTTTTTGATTTTTTGTTGATAATAATCTTATTGCTATATATTATTTGCTTTGTTTGAACTTTGGTTTTAATTCTATAAGGCAAATGTATTTATATTTATTTAGTATATCAAAAAATGAAGATGTATGGGAGAACATCTTCTTGGGCAAATTTAGATTGATTTATTTTTAAATGATTGTAGGATTAAAAGAAGTAAATCATGGGATTTTCATTATAAACAAGCAGAAAAGATTTTATATACTTTGAGATTAAATAAAAATAAATATAACAAAAGGGTAAAAGAAATGTTTAAATTAGTACTTTATATTTGCGGAAAAACATCACGATCTGAAAATGCAATTCGAAATTTAAAAAACATCATTACAAATGATCTAGATGATACTTATGATTTAAAAATAATAGATGTTTTGAAAGAGCCCGAAAAAGCCGAAAAAGAAAAAATTCTCGCAACACCTACACTTATAAAAAAGCTACCGCCTCCAATTAGGAGAATTATTGGAGATCTTTCAGATAAAGAAAAAGTTCTTCTTGGGTTAAATATTCAAAAAGAGAATAACAAAAAAGAGGTGAAATAAATTTGCATGGTGTAGAAAAGTTAAAGACCGGGATTGACGGGTTTGATGTAATATCTGAGGGAGGTATTCCAAGAAATAGGACTACGCTTGTTTCTGGGACATCGGGATCCGGCAAAACTGTGTTTGCTTCTCAATTTGTTGCTCAAGGGATTGAAAATTTCAATCAAAAAGGGGTATTTGTTACTTTCGAAGAAACCCCCCAAGATATTAAAAAGAATGTGTTGTCTTTTGGATGGGATTTCGAGAGATGGGAAAATGAGAGGAAGCTAAAATTTGTGGATTGTTCTCCAAATCTTGATGATGATATGTTATTTGCAGGTGACTATAACTTAGGGGCCTTAATATCTCGGATAAAGAATGCAATCGAATCAATTGATGCAAAAAGAGTTGTAATTGACTCATTAGGGAGTATTTTCCGAACATTCCA
>CAZEPC010000038.1:0-19152 GCA_964513765.1 uncultured archaeon | reverse complement strand
CTCTCCGCAGTGATCTTTTCCAATTTTCTCAATCTGTGGGAGTGATTTGTTTAAGCCCGCATCATTTTCACAAATAAACATTTTTCCTTTCGCGGCGGCTTTCTGCTTCATTTCGTTTATCTTTTCGGACCATTCTTGGTATATCTTCCAGCCTCTCCATTTGGATACGGGAGGGACATTCCAATTACCCCTAAATCCAAAACATCGTATGTACGGGGAATCAAGTTCCACGGCCAAATCAATGGCATGGTCAATTAAATTAAAATTATACTTCCAATTATCCCCCATACTTTTGTTATTGCCCGGGTTTGGTTTTTCCGATGGGGGGATGCATTTCAAGGTCCCTCCGGAAATACAGGAAACAGACATATCATACTCATTAAGGATATCTTTGATATTGCCGATCCCGTGCTCATCCATGGTGAGAATATTCCCATCGAAGGTGTTGCGTATTTCCACATACTTCACATCTTGGTCGGAAAAATAGGCACACACCTTCCCAAAATCCTTGGAAAATTCATCTGTTATTGCTGATATCTCAAAATCTACCATTATACTCAGCTATAAAGTATTTTTCCTTTAAAAGCTAATCCTCACACTAGTCTTTCAGGAAATTTCTTTTTCTCTTCATTCTCTTAATGACATCCATAAGGGGCGTATTCCAGTGTCTTTTACGAATTCTCAAAATCATTATGATTGCGAAGAAAGCAATTATAATTGAAAGAGATATTAATGCTCCCTTCCCAACTAAAGGGTCGTCATAAGAAAGAGGGGGGTAAATAACGATGGAAATAGATATCTCTCTGGTGTAATTTGTCTTAATGGGTCCATCCCCGGTATCTTCTCGAAGGGTGTAGTTTAAGATGCACTTTTCATTTAATTGTAAGGAATTTAATCCCCGAAGAACTAAATTTAATGATTCAAACTCCAATTTTATCCCAATTATATCACCTGTGACAAAACCATCATCGAGAAAAACGGTCCTTTTCAGGATATCTTGAAACAATTCTGATGGTTCGACAAACTCTAATGAATTGAGCCTTAGAGAATTGGTTCCGCTTACTTCGAATACGGAAAATTGAGATACAGAATTTGGGATCTTTTGAAGCCAATCTAAAGTCATCGAGATCTCTTTGGGAATTAAAATGGGATGAGTTATTGTGAAAGAGGTAATTTTCATATTTTCTGTTTGGGAAAAAGGCGGATTAATTCCGAGATTATGTAGATTTTCAATTGATAAGGTTTCATTATTGTTTTCCGATATTTCTTTGTCAGAATTAAAGGAAGAGATATTGAAAATATGAATGTTAGTAAGATTGCTGTATAGGGGAAAATTGCCCTTGTAATAGGTGGTTCTTAATATAGGAGATGGATAGTCCTTTCCGAGGGTCAAGTTTCCTTGCATTAGAAGCAGAGAAAAGAAGGTATCGGGGAGGATGAGATCTTGGGAAGAAATTGGCCTTCCATCATTCTTGTAGGTGGAGGCTTCAAATCCTTTATTGAGGTCTATTGTACCGGAAGGCCCGGGTACTGTTTCCAACTTCCCAAAATCATTTCTTCTTGGATAAAAGAGCTGATATTCAAGGTAAAAATGATCCCCGTATCTTTTACAGCTTGTGGGCTCTGAATTTTCGGATGAAAGTAAGTCTTCCAAGAAATTACCCATGTTATTCTGAACCTCGGAAGTAATGCTGTGTGTTAAAATCGAATCTGTGTATATCGGGGGTTTAATTTCTGGTTGGGTACGAATTGATTCAAGAGTAAGGGGATTGAAAGTGTGCGTTGATATTTTGGAATCCGAATGGGCCCGAAGCTCATTTTTCTGTACATTCTCTTTATTCACAATGCTGAAATTTATCGGGTCGTCCCGGATCTCCCCAAGGATCCTCAAAGATGATATCTCTGCTAAAAGGTATTCCGTTTCATTCACCGACCGAAATACCTCATGTATCGCATTAAATAAACATAAGAAGTGATAATCCTGCAGGCTCGAGTGCCTGGTTTGTATGTTGAGGTTTTTAAGGAGAGATTCACCCCCACTTGATAAGAGATCTAAATTCTTTTCAGAATTATACAAAGAACTATAAAGCGAATAGACATTAGCGGGAAATCCAGCTGTGAGAGATGTATTGTTATTGAAGATTTTGGGAATATCCACCCACTGAAGCGGAATTGACATTCCGGATTCAATATCTGCGTCCAAATTCGACTCTAAATTGTTTATCATGCTTTTCCAAAAAGTGATGCTTGGATAAGAAATGCTGGCATTTTTCAGAATCAATGTTCCCCCCATTCCCGAGTTTATGTCCGAAAATTTTGATTTTAATTGCAGCAAGTCATAATAAAAAGAGGATAGATTGAGAGATTCGGGCTTTTGATCGAGGGTCATATCATTGAGGCTATTTCTTAAATCTTCAATTGCGGTGTTTTTGGAAGAAATAGATTGATTCATCGTGGTGTTGAGTATATTCCGAATTAATTTGGTTTTTCGGGAAGAATTGAATTTGTGGTATTTTTTACCAAAGAACGATACACTTCAGAGGTCAGATTTAGAGCTTGTGGCTCGGTTTCGCTTAGAAAGAAAAGAAAAGAGGAGAATAATCTACTAAATGAACCGCTCTTCTCATAGAGATCCACTTGCATTTTTAGAAAATCCCCATCAAATCCTGCATAAAGACTTTTATTAAACCGTAGAATATTGTCCCATTCGCGTATTCCGTGAATTAAATCCGATTGAACTGAATCATAATATGAGAAAACATCAGAAATTAAATCAGTGAATTCTTCATAAAGAAATTCCCGCCAAGTATAATAATGAAAGACAATTTGACCTGATATTTGGATCTCTCTGAAGGATGGATCATTTAAGTGATTATCCTCGTAGTATGATTCATCAACGGTAATATTTAAAGAAGGATAGTAATCGGAAGTCCAAAATCCTGCCGATTTTTCATAAAGAATCGAGGGGTACGATTTATCATTCTCGATTATGATAGATTGTACATCGGTCATAGCGGGTGATAGATACTTTTCAGGGGATAATAAGAAGAAATGGTCAGAAAGAGAGTTCCATTTTTGGACTTGATTGCATATAAGAGAAACATTATCAAGAGAGAGTCCCCACGAGTGTGTATCATTAAATCTCAAGAGAGAGGATCCGTTATATTTCAAGAAGAATGAGAGGCTGAAATTAAGTCCGCTTAGGTATTCTTCAGGGACATTTGATGAAATTGAGTGCCAAGAGTTTTGGTTTAAATCCCCAATGGGCTTTTTAAAACATTCGTATTCATTAATCAAGCAGAAAAAGGTCCAATTCTCAACATGAAAAAAATCTGGAAATATACCGGGATTAAATTCAAGTGTTAAACGACCTTGGTTAAGGATTGTATTGTTATTATATAGTTCCTGGTTTATTTCAAAGGTCTCGTTAGAAATTACATTTCGGGCCGTATAGTTAAGAAAAAAGCCAACATTATCAATTGATATTTGATTTTGCCATCCGCCCAAATTTGTTTTATTGTGGAAAAAATGTTTGAAATGGAAGATTATATGATAATCTCCCCTCTCCTGAATTATAGTGTCCAGATCAGATACATTATATGTTGCATGAGATTGGCTCTCGGAAGAATTTTCGTAAAACGAGTCAATATAGGAAAATTCATTTTGTGGATTAGAGATATATACACTAAGATTTACAGAATTATTCTCGGCTGCTGTACTTAGTTTATAATCAAACTGAAATAAGGCATCTTTCAAGGTATCTGTACCATTATAGTGAAATGAGTGATTTAGTTCTCCCACATAATGCCTCCCATCGACGAATTGGTCTTCTATATTGGCAATAGAAGAAACTGAGCCACTTTCTGAACTCGGCAGTAGTAAATCACTGCCTAAGGTAATATTATACTTCCCCCTGGATACAGTATCATTCAGAAATTTCCGTCCCCATCCTCCCAATGAGTAAAAATTCTCGGTATAGTTATTTTTGTTAAAAAGATAAAAGGGTTCTTTCCCCTCGGTTCCATTTATTGAAAAATTAAGGACGTTGTTTTGGGACGATTCGGATAAATACGATAAGGAAATCCCCTCTGATTTGGTTCTAGAATTATTCAGTGCCCAAGGTGGTGCTTGGGAACCTAATGTTTTTTTTTCAGATTCCGAATAAGCACCACTTATATCATTCATTTCGGAATTATTGATAAAATTTTTTGTTCGGTTAATTTGATTGATGGAGAAATTAAAGGATTGGAGGGCTTTATCATTATCAATCGATAAAGGAAGGGAATTATTGGTATTGAGAGAGATAGGTTCGGTAATATTTATGAATGGATCAATTGCATTATTAGATATCGGAGATTTATTCTTTTCCGTATAATTTTTGAATGGTCTAATTGTAGTAATAGAGCATTCTTTTTCCCAGTTGGATTTATGGCCAATAGGTGCCCGGAACGGGGTAATTAAAAATGGGAGGATCATGAAAAATGCGAGTATTAAAACAATTTTCAAACTTTTTAAACATCCTCGGTGAGTCAGTTTTCCGTAGAATTTCTTGGTATCTTTCTCTTTCATACGATGATTCCCCGCCCTCTCATCCCACTTTCACCAGAAGAAAATGGAAAATGAAAAATGGAATATGTAATATAAAGTATGTTTTATGAAATATAGTAAATGGATATAAATTATTATGGAAGATAAAAATCATCTTTTTTAATATATTTTCTATATTCCAAGAATTGATTTCATAATATTTGTAAAAGTTGCAGTATTGTATAATATAGAATGCGAAAAGCCGTTGGAATTGTAGGACTACCTGGTGCGGGAAAATCGACTGCATTAGAGGTTGCAAAAGAATACGGAAAAGTCTTCGTAATGGGTGATGTAATCCGGGAGGAAACGAAGAGCCGGGGACTTGAAATGAATTCAGAAAATTTAGGTACCATTGCGAAGAAATTACGGAAGGAACACGGAAAGCAAGTGGTGGCAAAAAAAACTATTGAAAAGATGAAACAATCCTCTTCAGAATTTTTAATTATAGATGGAATTCGGTCCATGAACGAGGTGGAATTATTTGAGAAAAGCTTCGATCTTGAGATAATTGCGATTACAGCCCCCGATGATAAACGCATCCAATGGTTAGTGAATCGAAAAAGAGTCGATGACAGCCAATCACTGGAAAAGATAAAGGCCCGGGACAAAAGAGAAATCCAGTTCGGGGTAAATGATGTCATCGAGAATGCGGATTATACCATCCGAAACAATAAAACTAAAAAAGACCTTAAGCGGAAGATCAAGGACTTATTTGAAAAAATAAAGGGGAATTGAAGGCTACTATAATAAATAACTACAATAACAATAACAAACTGAGATTTAATATTAATATTATTTGGAATATCATTCAATAAAAGAGAGCTGAACAAAAATGATTGAATTAGAAGTTGAAACGGAAGTAAGACCCACAGAAAGTGAAGAGAAGATAAGGGAGGCTTTAGAGACGTTGTATCCTTTCTCCAGATATACAAGAACAGATCCCGATTACCGAAACGTGTACAGAATTAAGGCAAAGGGAGAGGGGCCAGAGACTTTAAAGAATCTCTTTGAACAAGTAAGGAGACAGAGAATTGTGCAGACGCTCAGAAATCAGATTTTAAGCATCATGGACTTAAACAACAACGAAGTAGAGTTCATGGTCAATAAGCAAGCGCTCACAAGAGGAAAGATATCACTGTGCACCATGGCCAGAGAGTCTCCCTTGGGGCCGGTTTATATTCGGATCTCCGGCAATAATATTGAAGAAATTATCGATTATCTTTTCCCCGAAACTAAAAGGGGAAAGGTCATCGAAGCAGGATTTATCCCAAAAGAATAAAAAACTATTTTTTTAAGTGGTAATAATAATTTATTTGCTAATTCCATCTATTTATTTTTTTAAGCCATCAGCAATGACTTGGGCCATAGACACCGTCATAACCGGGGAATCCAGGGTGTCTGTTCCTATAATCTCTTCCGTTCCTGCACTAAGGAGTTTGTACGTGGCTGTTTTAATCAGCAAGGGATGGGTCCCCACGGCATAAATCTCCTTGGCTCCGAATTTTTTGGCATATTGGATGGCTAACGACATGGTTCCGCCTGTGGCAATAATATCATCAGCGATGATGGCCTCCATGCCATCAATGTTAATGTCATCCGAGGCTTCCATAGTTACTTCACCTGTTTTTACATCTCGCTTTTTCTCAAATTGGGCCACGGGCACTTCATTCCCCAAATATTTCGCAAAATCACGGGAACGATTGTATGCTCCCTTATCGGGACAGATAACCACGGGATTTTTCACCCCCCTCTTATTCACCTCATCGGCCAAGGCCTTCATCGGATCCAAATTGTGGGCTGGAATCGAAATTTCCTCAAAAACCTTAGGTGCGTGAATATCAATGGTATAAAATTCATCCGCACCGGCATGTTCAATCACCTTGAGAAGATCCACGGCAAATTTACATTCACCCGGCCGGAACACCTTATCTTGCCTTGAATACGCCATGTAGGGCATTATGACTTTTATTTTTCCAGCACCCATTCTTTTTACGGCACTTATTATCATGATTAATTCCATATAATGTCTATTTTGATCTCCCCGGGCGCTAGCACCCGTAGTCTGAATAATGACGGCATCTTTACCTTTAACTTTTTCTTCATTCTCAAGATCTACCCGTAAATAACATTCCCCATCGGGAAATCTTTTTGTTTCACAAGAGATAACCTCGGCACCTAAAATATTTCCCACTTTTACCCCCAAAGACTGAGAAGCGGGACCAGCAATTATAATTTGATCGGACATAAAAATTTCACAATTTAATTAAATTAAAATAGAAGAAAAAACTAATGATTCTATCATATGTCACAAAGCAAACTCGAATTGAAGCTAGAGTTTTTAGGCACTGAGAAAGTTCTAAAAGGAGAACTCATGAGAATTGATGCTCCATTTACGATTCAAAAATTAATGGATAAGTCGCCATTTGTTGCTAGGACACGGGGAAATATTGGCAGAGAGAAAAACTATTGGATGGTTTTAGTAGAGATAAAGAAAGGTGCAGAGGGCGAGGAATACGTCGAAAACGAAGTGGGTGATATCGTATATTGCCCCCGACAAGATGCCGTCTTCATAATTTTTGATGAGGGGGCAGAATTTAACTATCCCGTCTATTACTTGGGAGAAGTAACCGAAGGGCTAGAGGTTCTGCAAGATATTAGAAACGGCACCAATGCGAAAATCCATGTAAATCCACTCGGTGCGGAAGAATAAAAGCAAAAAGAACCATAAGAGGAATAAGAGGAATTATAAATGATAAGAAAAGAAAAAGAACTCGAACTTATCTAACGGATAAGAACGGCTCATTAATACCTGGCCATTATTTTTAATTTTTTACCGTAATTCTACTTGTTATTTCTTATATTTTAGTAGACTGAATTAATCTCCGGTCGATTTATCCGCTTTATTGTTTTTAGTTTAAGTTTTAGTTTTAGTTTTGTTTTTGTTTTTGAGCAACCGGGAACGGCCAAATTCAAATAAGAAAAATGACCCAAAACACGTTATGAGGATTATGAGCCAATCCCAGACATCGAGATACATAAAATTCATAATCCAACCCAAATTGATACCCATCCATTCTTGAATGGAGAGGCTGTAAATACAAACTACCAAGATGATGAACGAGGTGGTATACCAATGCCATTCCTTGTATTTAATATCTTGCAGGGATTTTTTAACCGGCTTTTTCAACCTCCTTATTTGAACAGGCATGAGAACCGATTCCATGATGAAAAGCACCATGAAAGCCATCGTTCTTGCCTTAATTTGCAGAAGAGGCAGTGCCTCATCAGGATCCCCATATCCGATACCCGAAAGGTTAAATTCACTGAGGCCAATTACCCCATTAAATGTGAAATAATAAATAAGCACAATTGCCACTCCGATAAGGACCATATGCAAAATCATGATTTTGAGAATATCTTTGGTGATTATTTCCGTGGAGTTTCGGGGCTTTTCTTCCATCACATCTTTCGGAATTGAACCAAAGATTATCCCGAACGTGGGAAACATATGAGCAGTAACATACAAAAGGTTCAGCTGCCAGTAATCGAACATGGCGAAATAGGGGTCGGAGCCTAAAGTACTTGAGAATAAGATGATGGCCTCCATCACCGAAATACAGATAAAGAAATAGATGATAGTTCGTATTTTTTTAAACAGCCCCCGGCCCTGTCGGATTCCCGTTACAATGGTGGCAAAGCTGTCATCTGTGATTACCATATCGGCGGCATCCTTTGCCACCTCGGTCCCTTGGGTCCCCATGGCTAGGCCGCAATCGGCCAATGAGAGGGCCAATGCATCATTTACCCCATCACCGCTCATCGAAACCACTTTTCCATCGTCTTGGTACCTTTTTACGATGATTTGTTTATGTTCGGGGGAAACCCGTGCAAAGCAAGAAACCTCCTCAAAATCCTCGGAAGTTAAGTCTTGAATATCTTTTCCCTCCACGGCAAGATTTTCCCCTTCCTTATAGATTCCAAGCTCTCTTGCGATTGCCCGTCCGGTGGCTAAATTATCCCCTGTAATCATGGACACCTTAATTTGGGCTTTTTGGCATTCTTGGATCGCTTCTTGCACATCCTCACGGGGAGGGTCGTAAATAACCACGAATCCCAGAAAAATCATATCATTTTCCAGTTCTTTCCTTGCCCCGTTATTTTCAAGATCTTGAGGGACTTGATCCTCGTTTAGCTTTCTATAGGCAATCCCCAAAATTCGATATCCTTCCTTGGCATAAAATTCCATCTTATCCAGGATTATTGATTCCATTTGGGAGTCTAAGGGATATTCCTCACCGGAGTTGGAATATCTATTGCATAAAGGCAACAGCCATTCCGTGGCACCCTTCGAGAAAAGATACATTCCCTTCTGATTCTTGAAAAGCTTACTCATGCGCTTCAGGGAGGAATCAAAATGAAATTCATGAACAAATGAATAATGTTTTTCGATGGAATCGATGTCTGACTTGTATTTTTTCCCCAATACGCGGAGAGCACCTTCGGTCGGATGCCCGATGATTGACCATTTAACCTTGGGCGTATCTTTTTTGAGGGTATCATATTCCTCCCGTACAATGGTGCTATTATTATTGAGATAGCCGGATATAACCAATGATTCCAGCCCATTATCATTCAAGGGTTTGTCATAATTATTGAGAGGCCGAATATTCCCTTCCGGTGAAAACCCACGGCCGCTCACCGCATATTCCTCATGGGGAGTCCATACTTCCACCACCGTCATCTCGTTTTTAGTCAATGTTCCAGTTTTGTCGGTGCACACCACAGAAACTCTCCCCAAACTCTCGGTACGGGAAAGTTCCCGAACAATGACCCCTTTTCTGGCCATTGCCAAGATACCGGTTAAGAGAATAATGGTCGTTAAAAGCGGGAGATTTATCGGCATTACCTTCATACCCAGATCAATGGAGTCAATCAAGGCGAGCCGGAAGTTATTCCAAGTTAAATTATTTGCTTGATTCAGCAGATAAGACTTATAGATGATGGATAGAGTGAGTAGAGTGAGCACGCCATATCCCAAATATTTCGCAAAAGAATTCATTTTCTTACGGAGAGGGATATCTCCGGTATTTGATTCCTCCAGCATGGTTGAGATCTTTCCTATCTCGGTTTGATTCCCGATCTTCACCACAATCGCCTTGGCATTCCCCCTCGACACAAACGTCCCCATAAAAACCATATTTTTTTGTTTATGGATTGGTAAGGGATGCTTTTTGATCAGCGCCCCATTACTCTGCTTATCAACGGGATCTGATTCTCCGGTGAGGCTGGACTCATCCACGAGAAAGTTAGAGGATTCAATGATCCTTGCATCTGCGGGTACTTTATCCCCCCGATTTAAAATGACAATATCACCCACGACCACCTTATCGGACGGGATTTGTATGACTTCCCCGTGTCTTAATACTTTTGAGGTGGATTGGCTCAGTTTATGGAGTGCTTCAAGCTTTCTTTCCGCCCGATATTGTTGAATAACTGCCACCACAATGTTGAAACCTACAATGATGAAGGTGGGAGTGGTCCTTTCCACTTCGCCTAACGCAGCCATAGCGACAGCGCTCAATAAATAAATTATAATAAGGAGATTGATAATAGGAGCAATGATGACCTTGAAAAAGGAGCGTTTCACTTTCTTTATCTCATTTGGTCCATGTTCATGGAAAGAAGTGATCGCTTGCTCCGATGAAAGTCCCATCTCGGGATTGACGTTGAACCAACTGAAAACTTTCTTTAATGGTTTATCGTAATACACCCGGGCATTCTTCGGTTTTGCCATACTATCTACCAATTGTGCTGCGTTTCATAATTAATTACCTATGAAATATCTAAGTCCAAATAAAAAAAATAGATCCCATCATTTTGCTTCGCCTTTAGCTATTTATTATTTTCTTGAAATTCTTTTTTAATTTTTCTTTTAATCGCACTTGAACTGTTCAATTCAAATTTATCGTACATTTCATCCAATCGTTCGACTTCGACATCGCTCGCCCCGTAACTTTCCAAAAGTTTATAGAGATTATTGGTGCTTATTCTCTGATTAGGCCCTAAAAGAATCACATCGGGGTCCAGGCTAAGGGCTTTTTTCATGAAATTCTTTCCCTCATTACCCAACACCGCTTTTTTAACATGTTGCAGTCCCCGTACCACCTCAAGTCTTTGTGCTTCTGGAACAATGGGGGCTTCTTTTTTATGGGTTTGGGTGGTAGAATCTCTGGCCACAATCACATATACCTCCCCCCTTTTGGCCGCTTGACGGATTAAAAACAAATGTCCTGGGTGGATAATATCAAAACAGCCGGTAACGAGTATTTTTTTCTTCTTTTTTCCCATTTTCTTGGTCCTTCTTTTACGGATTAAATACAGAATGTGTGTTTGATATATAACGATGAATTACATGAATTATGATGATTTACGATGAATACCAATACATGATGATAAATGATGATAATTGATGATGAACTATTTTACTTACTGTTGATTACTGCGCGGTTGGAATAAATCTCGGTGATCTTCAACCCACTTCATGGTCTTTTTTATTCCTTCTTTCGGAGGTACCTCGGGATTCCAACCCATGTGTTTTTTAATTTTATGTATATCGGATACGTAGTATTTCTGATCCGCCTCCCGATCTTTTTGAATCCACCTAAGAGTTATTTTATTGCCTATTTCTTCGATATTTTTACCGTTGGCCAACGTATTTTCCATAATTGCTATTACTTCGATAAGAGAGACTGAGAATTCCTCGGACCCCCCCACATTAAACACAAATGAACCAACAAAGTCATCGATATTTTCAATGTAATTATTGAATACTTTCAGTAAATCTTCGATGTAAAGAATATCCCTTACCTGTTTTCCATTTCCGAAAATCCGTATTGGTATTTCGCAAACTGCGTTAATGGCGAAATGGGCGATCCAACCTTGTTCCTCAAAGCCAAATTGCCTTGGCCCGTAAATACACGACATTCGCAAAACTATTGTGTTGAGATCATAGATCTGTCCGTATTCTTGAACATAAAGATCTCCCGAAAGCTTTGACACTCCATAGGGGGTATGGGGACCTTTACTCACAGGATATGTTTCATTTATTCCGATGTTTGAATCGTGAGCAGATTGATTAGTACCATTATAATGAGTAGAATTTTTGTTGTGAGTAGTATTGCTGTTGTGAGTAGTATTGCTGTTGTGAGTAGTATTGCTGTTGTGAGAGGCATTTTGGCCAGCTGACATTTCAATCTCCGATTTGGCCACCTTATATCGACTCTTACCCTCGATTAACGACATTCCATTCGGAATCTGTCCATAAACCTTATTTGTCGACAGATATATGAATCCCTTCAACGAATCAGATGTTCTGGCAGACTCTAAAACATTAAACAGCCCAATTACATTATTTCCAAAATCATATCGGGGGTTTTTTACCGAATCCACCGCAGAGGTCTGTCCCGCTGCATGGAGGATAAAGTCGGGATCAATGGAATGAACAACATCATACACTTTCCCAGAATCTCGAATATCACACTCATAGATGCTTATCTCGGGATAATTTTCTGAAAGATAATGGAAATTGTATGGCTTTTCTGGGGGATTTTTTATATTGGGACGCGGTCGGGATAAATTATCCACAACCGATACCGAATATCCCTTTTGTTGAAAATCAATTGCTGCATGGGATCCAATAAAACCCAATCCCCCAGTTATTAACACTTTCATGGTGAGTCCCCGTGTGTTTGCCTTTAGCACTATAGATCGAATTAAGAGTACATTTATTTGTAAAAATCTTTTGTCTTTTCTGTTATAAATTCCTTGGTATTGAAAAAAACAAACCCATTATTCAATTTGAATCTTTGCACCGATGAATACCGGTCCAATTACATCGATTTTCTTGCTTTTACTGGTAATAAAATCTCGCACCTTGTCGTCAATATCCAAATTTACCTCGGAAAGCCTTTTCACAAACCGATAACGGAAGTTTTCCTCGTAGGGGAGATCTAATCCTTTGTTTTTTGAAAGCCCTTCTGCCCTGGATACAATTTCATTGAGGATGCCATCCAAATACGTAAAATCGGATTTCACCCCCTCTTCAAGGGTGCCACCGTGAGCAACCGATATAATATTTCCATCCTTTGCCCACAATTCATTAAGTGATGCCTTTCCCAACAGGGTAGCTCCCTTATCAGGCTCATTAAGATAGATTTTGACCGTTTTTCCGTTCAATTCTCCTTCCCACGCCAGTTTCTCAACGGGTCCTTTTTCGTCTTTATGCTCCACGGCAAATTTGCGGAGTTCATCCACAACATCTTTTGCCTTTTTGCCCACGGGCTTGTTTCCGCATTTGACAAAGGAGGCAATCTCCGCGTCGGTGAATTCCATTTCTTTGTAGAAATATGGATATACCAAACGACGAATATCTGTTTCTTGAGTCCTGATCATGGTAATTCGCTCACATCCGAATCCAATATTGAGGATGGGAACATCAATGCCGAATTTGGCCAGAGAAACAGGGGCATAGAATCCACCGTCGCCAATTTCAATCCATTCTTTTGTAATTGGATGTTGTCCAAAAATCTCAAATTCTGTTTGGGGTGCATAATATTTGGAGGTGGCTAATTTCGTTTCCACCTTCACGTCATCAAATCCGATGGCCTGGGCAATTTTTTTCCCAATTCTCTTTCCATCTTCCAGCGAAATTTCCTCCGCAGCAATGGCAATAGATAATGTATTGGACACAAATAGATGGGTAGCATCTTGCTTTTGCTCCCTTCTGAATTTGGGTCCCACGATGAAGTATTGAATGGGTAATGGACGTTTATGTACCATTTCTGCCATCACCAAAAACCATAATGCTGTAGTATGACTCCGTAAGGTTTGTTTCGATGGAATAGGGACAAGATCTTTGAATTCCGGAAATACATTATCGATAATTCGGGTGGCATCGTGCTCTTCCATATTCAGCTCTTTTACCAAGGTTTCGATGAGATCATCTGATTCAATATCTCCTTTTTTATACCTTCGGAAGATTTCCTGAAGACCATCAACATTAGAAAAGTCGGGTACGATTTGTTTGATCTTTTCCAGTTTGTTTTTCGAGACTCCTATATCGGGTCTCGGTAATCCTGCCAGATAGTATAAACGGTCGAGAATGAGGGCTGCTTCCGGACCGTACTCCTTGTATACATCATCTTCGTGGACGAACATCGGCAAGACCAATTCCTCAAACCCCAGTTTAATGAGTTCTTCGCGGGATTCTTGAATAAACTTCTTTAAGGGATGAGCCTTCCCATGATCCTCTAGATTGAAGAGATTGCCCTTCATCTTGAGATATTCATTTGAATTGAGCCATGCTTCTTCGTAATCTTCATTTGCTTGTGCAAGTATTCTTTTAATTGGAAGTTTCATAAGATTCACGGTACTTTAGGTTTTTGTATTATTTTAATTAGAGATTTGAGCACTTTCTATTTGTTTGATTAAAGGTTTAAGTGCTTTATAGTTTGAGTGCTATATTTCTATTTGTTTGATTAGATGTTTGAGTGAAATATGTTTATTTCTATTTCATTCATGATTTAAGTGCTTTTGTTTATGTGTGTATTACTTGTGCTTATCTAAATTCTTGTTAAGCTTTATAATATTGGCGGACATGGTAATATCACCCTCGGTTTTTGACAGAATTTTGCGAGCAATATCAATTTTTCTCCGCAGACCGGGGATAAGCCCACCGGGATAATCTAATGAAAACAGATGAGAATAAATTTCCTCCATATAATCGTACAGTTTAAAGGCCCGATCAACCTTTTCATTTCTGATAGATTTAAGAACATATCGCTTAAGTTCCCCAATCACGTCTGAAAGCGCATAGGGATAATCGACCTCCCGGATCCCACATTCTTTTGGGGTGGGAAACTTCTCATTCACAATGAGGTTATAGAAGATAATGGCCTCCCCCAGCTCTTGTGCGGCATGAGTTCGGTAATCCTTTTGGAAATCTCCAGGCGCTCGGTTTAGGGATTGCTCCAGTTTTTCATATTCTTTTTTTGCCTTCTCTAGTTTCTCATCGATTTGGTCCCATTCATTTCGATGTACTTTTTTAATTGCTTCGCTACATAAACGAACCGAAGAGCGCTGAAAATTCAGCACTTTTTCGCGAATTGAATCCATTTCATCTAAATACGAGGTTACATCGTTAAAAATATCATTTAAATCGGAATCTTTACCCATGAGGTGTTCAGCTTCTTTTAAAAATTTTGGAAATCCAGTATCTTTTAAAAATAGTCCAAAAAAAATAAAATTTTCTGATTCGGGGCAAACATTTCTCATCAAAAAAAGGACCACGATTGTAAAATATATAGAACAAAACGATTAGGGTCAATGATTAGAAACGGTATAAAACAGCAATAGAAAGAATAAAGAGAAAGAATACAGAAAAGAAAGTTGTTCAAAGATGGGATTAATTAGTCAAATGATATTTTCCCACTTTTTACATCATCGCAGAATCGGTCATAATTTTTTGGGATCCCAATATCAATAAAATAGCCCTCGTATTCATATCCGTAAAACGGGGTATTTTTCTCCAGCATTTTCGGAAAAATCTCCCGCTCAATCGAAACCTTCTGATCGGCGGGAATAAGATCAATGACATCCGGATGCAGATAATAAATCCCCGCATTGATGTAATTCTGGTTAAGCAGGTTTTCATCATCCGGCTTTTCTACGAAACTTTTAATCCGGTCATCTTCATCAACCGATACTACCCCTTCTTGCCCCTTTTCGTGGGGTTCGGTAAGAAGCATTACATATTTCGCATCTTTCTTCTCAATAAAATTGAGCATGGGATGGGGATTAAAATTGAGATATGTATCACCATTACACATAAAAAACGGGCCATCCACAAGGTCTCTGGCATTCCACATTGCACCTGCGGTCCCTAAACGTTTATCTTCATGGGAATATTCGATCTTTACCCCGAACACCTTCCCATCATGAAAATAGTCTTCGATGATCTCGGATAAATACCCCGCACAGAACACAAAATTCCTAAAACCTACACTCTTTAATTGTTGGAGCTTATACCATAAAAAGGGCTTCCCTTCTACGGGAGCCATGGGTTTTGGAACATCCGAAACCACGGATCGTAGTCTGGTCCCCAGCCCACCAACAAGAATGAATATTTTTTCGTCTATGGTATCGGGGTTCAGGTCGGTCATTGTGAATCAGCAATTGCTGCTTCTTGTTCCTTTGCAATTTCGTAGCATTTCTCTGCAATGTCCAAGAACATATCCTCGACATTCTCCCCAGTCTTGGCCGAGGTCTCGAAATGCTTGGCATCTAAACGTTTAGCCAAATCTAATGCATCATCTTGGGAAACTCTGCGCTCTTCGGGAGCCAAATCGACTTTATTTCCGATTAAGACCAGTGGTACTTCCCCGGCGGATTTTTTCAAGGTACTCACCCATCCAGGTAATCGTAGTAAACTTTCGGGCGTGGTAATATCATACACTCCAATTGCCCCTTGGCTACCCTTAAAGTAAATATTTCTCATTGAGCTAAATTGTGATTGGCCTCCAATGTCCCATATTAGGAGACGGACGTTGGCCTCCTCAATTTCCAGATCCTTAATCAAAAAGTTTGTTCCAATTGTCTGCTTTACATTTAGCTTAAATGTATCCTTAATAAATCTCAATATCAAGCTCGTCTTTCCCGTATTTTGACTGCCGAACAACGGGATTTTGAATTTATATTGAGGTTTTGAATTTTTTTCGGTAATTATAATCTCCTCTGGATAGGTTGTATAGTTATTACTTGCTTTTTTTCTTTATTTATTTGTTGTCATTTTTTTAGTTTCCAATTGTGCAATATTTTCAAAATGTAAATACTAAGCCAAAAAATAAAAGAAAAAAATACCATTATTATTATATTCATGAAGAAAGAGACATTCAAGAAAGATGTTTTAAAAAACAATGGGTGGAGCATTTTACTGCTCATTAGCTCAATTCTGGCCACAATCACAGAGTTTATACCGTGGATGGGAGATAGGTCTGCATGGGATCTTTATCTTCTGAAGCAAATCTATCAAAATTATTATGTGTATATTTTTCCCCTCATAACCGGGATTTTAGTGCTCATTACACTAATATACATAAAGATGAAACAAGATCAAAACAAAACCATCATTAGCTCTCTTTCGTTTATCACTATTTTAAATCTCTTCATGATTTTCATGATTGAAGCAATTAACCTCGACCCAAAATTTGTATGGAATTATGCAGGCATTTATATATTCCTCTTGAGCCTCTTCTCCTACTTATTTGGAATTGTTCTTTATTTTTCGGAACAAAGGAAAAACCATCAAGAGGAAAATGGGTAAATTATGCAAAAGGAACAATGAAAGATTAGAAATCTTGCAAACATAGATCTTACAAACAAAAATTTTTTCGAATCCAAGAACAGACAGAGGCATGGAGATATAAAAATATGGCGGATGACATCAAGATCGAAAAGGAAAATGGTTCGGAAGGAGAAAAGGAAGAGGATTTTTACACTGCCCTGGGCCATAAAATCAGAAGGGAGATCATTAAACTCATCGGAAAAAACGAGTTCGCCGGTTTTTCCCAGATGAAAAAGATCACCGGGGCCAGTACAGGCACAATTTATCATCATTTGGAGATTTTAGAGGATTTGATCACCCAAGACAAAAGCAAAAAATATCACCTCACCGAACTGGGAGAACATGCCTATAAATTCCTAGGCAGAAATTTGGATTCCATCGAATCTACCGAAGTCTCCGAGAAGATATTAAATTCTGAACACAGCAACGGGAAAAAATGGCTGGAAAGGGGTCAGTTTAAAAAGGTATTCCAGTATCTTTTGGAGAATAGGGATCAAGGGATCTTTGCCTCAATGTTCATCATCTCTGTGGTCGCCCTTATTTGCGGATTTTTTGATATACGGGCATATCTCTACTTTTTTATCCCCGGAGAAGATGTTCGCCCGATTTCGGAAACAAATTCAAACACGGGCATCTTTAATTTTGGGATTTTCTTTAGTGTTATCTTGGGATCCTTGATCATTTTCGGTATTATTGAGCTACTTTGCCGTTTTATTTTCGGAAAGCGTGAAAATCCCGGACAATTACTTTCTATATTCGGCATTTCCTATATCCCGATGATATTTTATTTGCTGATTGTCGTTATTTTCAAGATCGGGGAAATAGGTCCTTTGAGGATAACTTTTCTTCTGATATTTCAAGTATGGTCGATGGTCTTGCTGGCCTATTCCATCTCATTGACAAAAAGTATCAGATTTGAACGGGGACTCATAATATCCGTCTTTTTAGATTACGGGGCATTTATCTATATCCTCCTTATAAGAAATCCGGAATTTTAACAAAATTCGAAAGAAGTCCCCATCTTATTTTATAATAATATTTAGATTATGAAAAATACCGATCCAGTCCTTTTTGGGGTATTTTTGTATTGAGGATTTATCTTTTTTGTGGATCTTTTGAATAAAAATAAGGGATAGAATAGAATTTATGGATTGGGGATATAGTTTGAATTTTCTGGGCCATTAGTCCAGATTGATGATAGTAAATTTGAGCTCAAAAATATTGGGAATGGTAGAAATCTCCTTTCGGATAAATTCGAAATCTTCATGGTCCTTGGGGTCAAAATATGCCTCGTAAATGCATTTTCCCGTCCCCGTTTCTTGACAAATACCAGAAGTAAAAATTAGCGGAATGCCCAAGTTAGGAAAGGTATCGCTCAGTTTTTTTAACGAAAATGGGGTAAGCTGCCCTTTAAAGATAACAATTACCTTCAATACCCTATCGCTTTCCACGGGAATAAAACGCAACACATACTCCCCGGATTTCTGATAAACCAAAAAGTAATTTTTCTTGTTATCCCCTAAGCCCTTATCCAAATCCTCCAAAACGGTATTGGGTAAATGGATCGCCTTCTTCCGCTCAATAGTATCAAATGGATAAAGTTTCCCGATTGTTTGCGTATCTCGAATTTGAAAGGTTTTTGCAAGCTCCTTTATCTCTTTCTTCAAGTGGGAAAAATTCTCCTTTACTTCATCTTTGTAATTTTCCGGGGGATTATGGATGTAGAGTGCCTTATAGATTTCGGGATAGGCATGGACCAATGCCTTTTTAAACTTGAGAAAGCGTTTTTTATATTGGGGCAAATTAGGATTCTCCTCCTCCACCACCTTAGTCACCATTACCATCTCTTGTTTACCACGTGCCCAATTAGAGGGGAGCATGAAGAAAAGGTTTGCCGTCAAAACTTCTTCCGAAAAATTATGGGAGAAGAAACCCGGGCTAGATGCATCCATCAACCGCTTGATTTGATTTAGTTGGTTATCGGTTAGTGCCTCATCTATATTCTCAGGTACACTATATAAGAGATCGGGTCCAATTATCGGGTTAAAATAGATGAAGAGTAACATTTTTCCTCACGTTCGTTAACATTCGTTAATGTATATTATAATTTTATAAGCCTAAGTCAAGCCAAATAAACACATGCTTAACCCGGGCTAAGCTGAATT
>CAZEPC010000037.1:0-19547 GCA_964513765.1 uncultured archaeon | reverse complement strand
GTTTTTTTGTTTATTTATTTAGTTGCTTCGGCTTTTTGCTGTTCTTTTTTTTCAAGCATGGCGTAATATTCATCTTTCATGATATCCAGTGCTTGAACCAATGCGCTTGGGCTTTTTATTCGATTTTCATACATTTCACGAATTGTGTCCAGATTATACTTGGGATACACTTTTCTGATTGCAAAATCGCTAACCAAGGAATAATATTCTGTGTCGCTCTCATCCTTGAATACCGCAATCATTTTATTTTCCCAAAGCACCTTTAAGACTCGATTAACATCATCCACGCCCTTTTTCTTGAGCTTTTCCAGATCGTTTCGGGTCACAATTGCTTCTCTCAATAATTTGATAGTTTCATATATTGAAGGATCTAAAAGAACCTCATCGATGATTTTGATGTTATCCTCCTTGAAACCTTATAATTATCAAAGAAGTTCCGTACCTCGGTCATGTAGTCAGTCACAAGCGAAGCAGGGAGGTGTCTCCCCTCGGGGTCTTTTACGAGCTTAATAGGGGGCACCCGAAGAAGAATTAAATCTCGAGTTAGAAAGACTTGGTCGCTTGTTAATCCTTGAACTGAGGCAGTTTTTATGATTTTGTTCTTTACCAAGCTGGCAATCAGACTTTCCATATCAACAAAACCCTCCTCATATTGATCCTTCAACCAAATTTCTATTTCGGATTTTCCTAAGACCACTTCTTCCCTAATTCGTTCAATAACCATTCGCTTCAAATCACTGTTATAAATCATAGACAGTTTTTGTTCCTCATTTAAGCTGGGATAGACGGATAGGCGTTGAAATAGAGGTGGGAGCAAGGTTTTTAGGACCTCCGGGTCTAAATCGGTTAAAATCTGCCTGGTGGCTTCAACCATGGCTTCTTCATACACATCACCGTCTTCTTCTGCGGAAAGTATGAGTATTACATATACTCCCGTTTCCGGTCCGGTATAATAGGATGCTAAATTGATTGCACCCGCAGCCAAGGTCACAAAACCCGCTTCTCCCGAGAACTCGTGCTGGGAATAAATCTGCATCAAGGTTTTCTCTTTTATTTCCAATTCCTCCGGATATTTTCCCATTACTTCCACACCGGTTCGTTCATCCCAATGCATTACTAACATTCCATTTGGCATTCTTTATTTACCTCCTTCATCAATTTCGTCACCTGGAGTAATATTATCTCCTTTTTTCGCCATATCCAAACAAGGTCGAATATCTTTGTCAATTGCATCCCAATATTCCTTAAATTCACCTACGATTATTTCATTGTAGCTTTCGGTGATTTTACCTTTCTTGGGTAGGTCCTTTTCATTCTTTATCACTTTCATATGTTCATCCAGTTTCTTCACAAAGTCGGGAATTCTTGCATTTTGAATGACCTTATTAATTACCAAGGCACCGACAATCAAGGCAACCGCCCCAATTCCTAATATTAGATAGAATGTGGGGATTCCTTCCGCGACTTCTTCCATTCTAATCAGAATTGTTACGTCACGGGAGATATATTCATAGTTCTCAATTTTTATTACCAAGGTTCCGGATATTTGTGAATCTCTGAAGAATGCATCAACATCTTCAAATGAATCGCTCGCAGTGTAAACTCCATCGGCGGTTCTTTCCAATGTTATCTGTCTCCCTATGCCTGGCAGTTTAAGAATTACCGTGGCATCATTTATCGCCTCCCCAGTTGCTGAGTCGATCAATTCTATCTCAAAATTAATTATATTGCCTTTAACCTTGGAGATGGTAGTTTCACCATTGAAATCTCTCTTAAGTAACGGATTTGTGGTTCGGTTGGTGATTGTGAGGAAGATTATGGATTGAACTTGATCAAAGTTTGGTTTTCCAATGGTTACTAAGAGGATATAACTTCCCACTTCCCGTTTTTCGGTATCGAAATCTAAAAGAAAGCTTCCGTTATCCAGTAACTCAAGCTGTTCCACACCGCTAGTCCCGTTGGTGGTATATTCCCATGTATATTGGGCAATTGTAGTCTCCTCAACTAACTTTTGATCGGCAAGTTGTTCTCGATATGTATAGGTCAAATTATAGGAATCGGTTTTTTGAAGCTCCAAATTAATTCGAAGTAAGTCCTGTTGGGAGATTTCGCCGCTCGATTGCTCGGATATAGTGGTTGGCCTGGATAAGATCTGAATAAATACTGAGATCTCTCCGATGGTATAATTCTCCTTCCTTATTGAAATATCAATACTATATTTTCCGATATTTGGAGAATCGGAGGTATTGATCTGGAATGTGTAATATCCAGGATTCATTGGATCCTCTCCAATTCCGTTCCCGCTTCCGTAAGTCCATGAATAATCCAATAATGCATTTTGAAGCAGAGTTCCTTGGTCGCTAAAGGAAATGGTAATATTCTTTAGCTCATTATAATACTGCTCCACGGTTTTATTCTCAATGGTTTGAGTTGGATTATTATTGTTTCGTAATTTGGTCTCGGTCTGACGGGCATTTATGACTAATATTTCGGTTATTGGAGTTGGGTTGGGGAATCCCGTTGCTTTTCCAGTTATTTGAACGGCATAGTTTTTACTTGTATATCCCGCCGAAAATTCCGAAGAATCAACCGAAACTTGATATATTCCGGACCCGCTATAAGTCATAGTATCTTGGTAAAGCAATTGAGGTGAGGTTCCCCAGAGATATATTGAGAATCTCACGTACTCTGCATTTGTCTCGACGTTCCAATTCTCTCCGCCGTCATTAGATGTTTGAAACTCTACATTGTAATCAATTTGCTCTCCCCAGGTTAAGCTTTGATCTCCGCTATAGTCTGTGAAGTTGGCGATATAATTGGCACTATCTGTTAGCTGCAAAATAACTGACATCTCACCATCTAACGTGAAATTGAAATAGTCCTTGGGGATCACGGATCCATCTGGTAAAGAATCAGGATTTGTGTAATTGACTTGGAAATTAATTCCCTCTGATGATCCAAAGCGTAAAGATATATTATATTCAACCCCTTGGTAATACCAGAATGATATTTTATTAACTGCACCATAGGCAAATCCTTTTTCTCCATATACTTCTCCGCTGGAGGTCGTGAGATTCACAATTGATTGGCTGTCGTAGGTTTTTCCGTCCCAAAGTCTCACAATTGCGCCCACAACTCCACCATCATCCACGACTTGAATATCAACCTTTGAAATATTGGTCTCTATGATATTTGATGTGGTTTGGCTCATGGCTACGTCAATTTGTCCGTTGCAAGTCGAGGAATTATCACCTTGAACTACAATCTGAATTCCATAGGCATTAATCCCTTCTTGGAAATAATTTACCGAAATTGTATCTTCAGAATTTCCGGTTCCGCTATAGGTTTTGCTATACTCATCGATTATTTGACTTTGCCCATTAATATCAACATAATAAAGCTCAAAACTTGATAACTCTTCCATATTTGTCATATCAATGGTGGAGTTTATTAGTTTCGTGACTCCCCTTTCTGAACCATCTGTACCATTCGCGTAAATTGTTTTATCTACAGTATAACTGGAGGATGAGCTGGGTTTCTGGTTTTCTTGAATAACTTCAAACACTCTGTTTTTGACCAAATCGGTATTGTTGACGGTTCCATTTGCCACTATTGTGTTGGGTTGGAAATAATCCACGTTGCGGTAATACACATCATAATAATATTTCGTGAGATTTCGACCCCTGAATGTGGCGTTTCCGCTTCCGGATGCCAATGTGATGTTATCCCACATGGTTTCTCTTGCTTTATCCTCGTATATTTCGATAAATCCGTAATCCATTGGATTGGTTAACCCATAATCCTTTGCATAAAAGTCAATCGTCCAGATATCTACGGAAATCTCCACTTCGTTAATATAATTGGTAAAATTAAACATATTCGAATTACTGGTGCCGAAGTTTTCTTGTGTGCTATTATAGGCCACGAAGGTGTGATTATTGGTATCGTATTGTACCGTGATATTATAGACGCCCACATCCATTTCTTGGAATCTGGCCGTCCCGTTTTCATTGGTATATTGGGTTTCAATAACCTTTTCAGCAAGAGGTGCAGACTCGTTAATCAATTGAACTTCCGCATTTGGGACAATTCGACCATCAACATCCAAAATATTGATGTCAATATAGGCGGAAAAGACTTGCTCTTCACCTAAAGTAGTGTTGATATAAGAAGAATTCATGACGACTTGGACATCCTCTTTCGATAGTCCATAATCAAAAATTCTGATATCATCCACCATGCCGTCCCATATGTAACCGTTTTCATTAGGGGCCCATCCAGAGATCTGAAAGACTTTATCGGTTGCGGTGGGATCCTTATATGTGGCAGTTGCCTCTAGAACACCGTCCAACCAAAATCTTGCTATGGTTGTTCCATTTTCATAATCAATATTTTCCCACACATAATGGTGCCATTCGTTATCGGTCGGAAAGGCTAAATTAGTGGTTGTTTCAATATCTAAGAATGGCGTATTTCCGCCGTCTCCATCATTATTATATATGTTGTTGCTATAATGATAAGGATCAAATGGTCTTCCGCTATCTTTAGAGAAACTGAAAGGCATTTGTTCGTTACCTCCACCTTTTGTCCATCCCGAAATGGAAACCGTGGGACCTGTATTGAATCCACTATATTCAACGGTACTATCTTGCCCGGGATCGAAAAGAAGTCCCTTTCCATCGATACTATTTGCAAAGGAAACTGCACCTGCTCCTCCTGTCACTGTTTCCGAATCCAGGTCGCTTATAACATCGTCGTACTCACTATTTAGGGGGAGCCAATGTGTTCCAAACCGATTCCCTTGGTTATAGTAGGCTGATGCATATTCAACCGTATCATTCCCGTAATACATATACAACGAATCAGAGGTATCCTGTCCAAGGATTAAATCCGCTTCAAAATAAACTGTAGCCAATGTATTGTTCGGATAATCTTGCTGGACGAAATAGTTTTGTATTTCTCCGTCTTGTACAATTCGTATATCCTTCAAGCTTGCGTTCATCTTTTCGGCATTCACATATTCGGTATAATTAAAAGTAACCGTTGCCATAGCATTTTCCACATCCTTTCCAAAAGGATTCGAGACGTTGAGAGATTGTCTGTATTGGAAAGAACCATTCCACCATATCTCACTTCCTTGAGAGGAGATCGGGGATATTTTATTACTCATATCACCGTTCTTATTTCCCTCATCTCCGAGATCCCCAGTTTGATATGTCGATCTGGGCGTGTTATTATTGATGTCTTGAACCATAATAACACCGGAGAATACTATGATGGCGGTGAATAGTGCCAAAAAGATTTCTTTTTTGTTTGTTTTCGTAATTTTAAACATACTTTATTCACTCGTCTTAGAATTTCCCATAAAAATAAGTAATTTAATCGCAAAAAATGTCGATTTTCTTTGTTTGTTATATAATAATTGTTTTTTCTTTGCTAAAAATCTGATTCTTCTACTTCATAACTTAATACACCCTATCAATAACCCACATTTTTTGAGGTGTTTTTTTCTCACCAACCGATCAACAACCTAACTTTAAGTTTTTCGATTACTTTTATGATAATAATATGCAATTTGAAAAGGATCTGTATTGGTATCCTCTACGAAAGCCATACCGTTCTCTTTTTTTCCGGGGATACTCTTGTAATGTTTTCGCCATAGATCACGGAAGTGAAATTTGGCTCGTGGATGTGGGTACCTACGCCATGTTCAAATTTAAATTACTCCTCAGATATATGAGAAAGGATGGTTTAGAACCGAAAGATATTACCAAGGTTTTTATCACCCATGCCCACCCCGATCATATTGCGGCACTCCCAAAACTCCTTAAAATTACCAATGCCGATGTTTATATTCATCAGGGAGATTCAGACCTTCTCAAGGGAGGGTATGACGCATTTTGGGATGATCAATATAACACAATCGGGAATATGAGAAAAGAATTTTATTTCTTCAAGAAAAAAACCGCGCTTCGGTTCAGTAATTTTCCGATGGGGAAATTGCCCAAGATCCAAGATTTTACCATTTTGGATGACGGGCAAGTAATCAATGGCCCAAAATATAATATTCAGGCTTTACATACTCCGGGTCATACCAATGGCCACTTGTCATTCTACTTACCTCAGAAAAAAGCCTTATTTTGCGGGGACTTAATCGATCCTGGATACGACCATAAACCCCCTCTAAACTTCCCTGCGGTGAATTTTGATGATTTTCGAAACTCCATCCAAAAGGTCTCCAACCTGAACGTAGAAATATTTTGTGCCGCCCATGCCAAGAAGATACACTTTGGGGCAGACCATTATAAAAACCTTGTCAATGGGGTCATGGATCGGTTGGATTTAGCCGAAGAGATTATCCTAAACCGTTTGAAAAAGAAGGATAAAGTGAGGGTGAGATCATTCACGGGGGAATTCCCTAAAGAGATCTGGCAAATACAAGAGCATACATCTGTTGCTTTTTCCGTACTCCGTTCGTTGGAAAGTCGGGGATTGGTTTCACGTCAAGGAAGGTTTTTCAAATATGAGCAATAAAAAAGATAATAGTATCCCTCAGGAAAAAAAACCTTTCCCATTACTTGAATGGTTAGAGATTTTGCATCAAAATGTTTCCTCACTTGTGGAGAATTCTTATGAGAAACGACCTCCCTCTCGGGCCGATTCGAAAATCATTCATTATTTTACCGAAATTCTGCGTTATTGGAGTAAAATTCATTATATAGACCGGAAGATAAGAAGATCGCTGAGTAAATATTTCAAGGTGAAGAAATTTCCTTTCGGACTTACCTATTTTTTAATTTACCGATATTTTTGGGAAGGGGCAACCTACCGGGCATTAATCGATGATATGAATCAGGAAGTTATCATAAATAGAGAGAGCTGGAAAACATCAAAATCCTTGTGGCGAAAGTTTATCAGGAAATTTTATTCTCGAATGCATAAATTCGATTGGGAGATTGCATTGAAGGGAAAACAATACAAAGAAAGACTCAGCATCAAATACGCCATTCCTTCATTTTTTTTGGACAGAGTATTACCTCACATTAAAAAATCGGAGATTACTCCCCTCCTTAAGCACATTAACTCCCATTATGAACCGCAATTTTTCACGATCAGAATTAACCCCTTGGCTGAGAATTTCCCTCCTTTTTCCTCACTTAAAAGAAATGTCCTCTCATATCTTGATGACTGTTCCATTCCATTCTTCGGTGATACGGATTTCGATCCGCTCTTGCATATTCCAATTAAGTATAAATCAAATATCATCCTTTCTCCCCTTTATAAAAACGGAAAGGTGCTTATTCATGATAAATCCTCCTATATTGCGGCAAAAATATTGGAACCTCGCCCCAACGAAATCATTTTGGACTTTTGTACTGCACCTGGCATAAAATCTTCTATTATTTCTCAACTGTCAAATCTGCAATCTCGGATCATCGCGATGGACTTCCATCAACGCCGCCTTTCTGAGGCCTCTCATTTATTAGGTAATCTGGGGGTCTATAATTGCCATTTAATCGGTTCCGATGCGGTCAATCCGCCTCTAAGGAGAAAAAATATTGGTGATTTATCAAAAGGGGCATTCAATCGTGATTATCTGGGAGATAAAGAGGATGGGTTTGAAGCCGGGTCGACTGGAACCGAATTTAAAGCAGATAAGGTGTTTGTTGATGCTCCTTGTACTGGCAGTGGGGTTCTTTCTTCTAATCCCGAACTGAAGTGGAGGCAAAATCATCGGTTTTTCCATCAAAATCTTAATTTTCAGAGAAAAATCTTGGAGGAAAGTGTAAAATATCTTAAAAAAGATGGAATTCTTGTCTATTGTAATTGTAGTCTCTATTATGAGGAAGGAGAAAAGCAAATCCAGAATCTTCTGGAAAAATTTCCCTTGAAAATGGAAAAAATTGACTATCAATTGCATCCTCCTTATGAGATCCAAAAAATTGAACAAAAAATTGGGCTGGGAAGGACATTTGAACAAATTCCGCAGCCACAGATGGCAGATCAAAATACCCAAAATACTCAAAGAAAAATAGATGTAATTAATAGTTCCTTTTTTTATGCCAAATTACGCTTGGTAAAGAATATATGATATATCGCGCTGGAATGTGTCTCTTTATTTCTTTCCATCAAACTCTTTGTCAATTTGGACCATTCCTTCCTAATTTTTATGCGTTCAAAAATAGTAAAGTAATCCAAAAGCATGATCCTTGAATCTAAGGCTAATACCTCCCGTATATGAGATATGCCCCATTTCATTGTTTGTTTATTGGATGTGATCTTTTTCAAAAGTTCGTTGGTGGTCCTAAAGGACGCCGTTGAGATTGTGTCAAATATCATTTCGGCCTCCGGGAAGAAATCACCAATCTGTCCAAATAGCTTTTTAATCTGAAATCCCTCAAAGTACATAAAAAGTCCAGCCGCTAGAATCAAAATCTTTCGGGTTTGCTGATCCTTTTTTAAATCTTTGGAAATCTCTAGGATCCATTGATAATTGGTGATTGAATAACTGAGATATTTGTGACGGGAGGTTGCGGGCTCTAACTGGGAAAGTGGGTTGATAACTTCCGGGAGGTCTAAATCATACCAGATAAGAGTGCCGTTATCAACCCTGTAATAGGTTGTATCAAATCCGGCACCTAAATTAATGATTACTCCATGTGGATTCTCTTCAATGAATGATTTAACTTTATCCTCAAAGACATTTGCCCGAATTGGATAGAGGAGCTGACTGTATTCCCCTAAAATACTATCAATTTTATCAAAATCATAATCAATTTTTTGAGAGAATTCAATGGCTTTCCTATCTAAGTGAATAGGTTGTTTTTTTCTTGCCTCAACTGTTCTTCCCCATAAAGGAATTAATGTGGTGATAGAGATCTGCTCATCATTCAATTTGATTTTCTTCAGATCATGTGGATTGTTGGCCATTATTACACCAGCATGAAATATATAAAGAATCCTATGGTGCATAATGGTATAAATATCGTTATATTTCTCCTCGTATCTGGTAAATAGTCTTTGTCGGTCCATCTTTTATCCCAGAGGAACCAAGTTGGGTACAGTAATAAGATTACTGCGATAAATTCCCATATGATATTGTGCTTATCTACAAAATTGAGGGGTCCCTCGATCAGCATCCATAATTGCACGGCGATAATGGGGAGATGGAGCGTTAATCGTTCTACAATGAGCCAAAAGTGGTTTTTTTCCCAATAATCTCGTGATTTGAATTTTTTAAAGAATAAGGTATCCCACCCGAGCAATGAAACGAAAACCACGGGGAAAGGTATCATGATGGCGAGATTAAAAATATCTGACTCAAATTCCACCATCATTGCAATAAATAGATAATAACTTAAAATCCGGGATACATAGTGGCGCCTAAACTCTAACTCATCTGCCAATTTCCATTGAACCAACCATATCCTTCCCATCAAACCCAATGCTCCGATTACTTGAAAAATTAGGGACATCTGAATCTCCTCTATGTTTAACTTAATATAGGTATGTAAAATCTCTTAATTTAGGTTTATTATTTTTCGTAAATCAATGTTTCGTTACTCATTTTCGATGAAGGCCATATTCTCGTGGGAGATTATCTCCCGTATATTCAGCTCATTGAAATATTTCTCCCTTTTTGTTTTGTCCATTTTCTCAAATCGGGACATTTCCTCTGAAGAATATCGGGTTCTTGCCCTGGCGATTAATTCAAAATTTTCGGGATGCTCCTTCAAGGTTAATGAGGGATCCCTTTCCTTGACCTCATAAATTTCCACGATATCTTTTTTGCGGAATTTACCCGTAAATCTCGTAATCCCGTTGAATAAAAGGCTGGCACCATTTTGAATTGCCCGTGAGGCGCCCGAGTCGATAAAAATATTTCCCTTTACATTTGCCGCAAACATCAGCCATATCTCTTTACTTCTTAGCTTTTGGTCTTCCCGGGGTGCAAAAAAGGTACATTTCTCGCATCCATTTAAAATATCCTTTACCCTTGTCGTTTTTGCATTTCCAATTACCATAGTTCCCCCCGAATAGGTCATAATTTGACCCGCAATAATTTTACTGATCATCCCTCCTCGCCCTAATTCGTTTCCTGTTTGTGCCATGTTAATCACTTCCGAAGTTATCTTTGGAATATAAGGGACAAAATCGGCGTAAGGGCTATTTGGATGCTTGGTGTAAAGTCCATCTACATCGGAGAGGATGAGTAATAGGTCTGCTTTAAGGGAGGCGCTAATTAATCCAGCTAAGATATCGTTGTCCGTAAAATTGAGCTGCATGTCTTTTCTATTCCTTAGCTCATTTACAGATACCACATCATTCTCATTTATGATGGGAATTATTCTTCGAGAAATAATTTCCTTTAAAGTGTTTTTAAAATTATTATACGATTCTCGAATGGATAAATCTTCTTGCGTTACTAAGATTTGGGCGAGGTTACAAAAAGTAAAATATTTTTTGTATTGTTCCATCAAAATGGGATTACCTACGGCTGCCATGGCTTGTAATGAGTGTAAATCTCGAGGTCGTTTAAGCAGTCCTAGTGCATTTACGCCCGCATTCACGGCGCCAGAACTTACAATTATGATTTCCTTTCCTTGGCTGTATAATTTACTGATGTCTAAGGCTAAGTTTCGGAAAATTTCATCATTAAAGGATCTATCCTCGTGGATGAGTGATCTAGTTCCCAGTTTAATTACAATTCGCTCTGCTTTTTTGCATAGCTTCCAAGGAATGGAGTTTGCTGAATGAATTTTGTAATCCTCTGTTCTGGACATACCTAAGATTAAAAATGCGTGAAAAGATAAAATTTTTTTTAATTTGGTTGAAGTGTTGATAAAAAGGGTTGTTTATAGATCTAAGAAGCAGTTTTATTTTCTGATTTGTCCGTCTCCAAAGGATACGAATTTTTTAGACATTAACTGATATACGGACATTGGGCCTCTCCAATGCAGCTTTTGGGTACTGATCCCTATTTCCGCACCTAACCCGAATTGCCCTCCATCGGTAAATCTGGTGGAGGCGTTCCAAAACAAGGATGCCGAATCAATTGAATTTATGAATTTCATTGCCCGAGAGTAATCCTTCGTTACAATTGCCTCGGTATGATGGGATCCGTATTCATTTATGTGTTCTATTGCTTGATCCAATCCCTCAATTATCTTAACGCCGAGTCGCATATCCAAAAATTCCTCATACCATTGTTCTTCAGTGGCGATCTTTGCATTGGGGAAATGGGATTTCGTGTTTTCGTCGGTTAAGAAGATTACCCCGTCCTTTTCTAACCGAATTTTCATCTTTGGTAAGAATTCTTGGGCTATATCTTTATGCACCAACACCTTTTTGGTCGCATTACAGACACTCGGTCTTTGCACTTTTCCGTTATGAACAATCTCGACGGCCATGTCCAAATCTGCATCCTTATCCACATATGTGTGGCAGTTCCCCGCTCCGGTTTCAATTACAGGGACTTTCGCGATTCCTACAATGTGTTGGATAAAATTCGCTCCTCCTCTTGGAATAAGGATATCAATAAAATCCCGCAATTGGACTAATTCATCGACGAGATCATGGCCTGTATTCTCCACGATCTCGATTCCCCCTTCGGGAAAGCCTGCGGATTCGGCAGCCTCCTGCATGAGTTTGGTGAGAAAAATATTCGAATAAATGGCCTCGGATCCGCCTCGTAGAAGGATTGTATTTCCCGATTTGATACATAATCCCGCAGCATCAACAGTAACATTCGGCCTTGATTCATATATGATGGCGATGGTCCCTAAGGGGACGTACATTTGTCCGACTAAGAGTCCATTTTCCAGTTTATTCATTTCTGTTATGCTTCCAAGCTTGTCGTCCATCGCCGCGACTTCTTCGAGACCTTGGATCATCCCGTCAATTCTTTTATCATTTAAGAGGAGTCTATCCAAAAGTGCTTTGCTAAGTCCGTTTTTTCTCCCGTTTTCCATATCTTTTTGATTTTCATTCTTAATCTCTTCCCTATGTTCGTCAAGTGATTCAGCTATTGCGTATAAAACATCATTTCTGGTTTTACCCGATAAAACTGCTGCTTTATAGCTGGCAGCTTTCGCTTTTTTGGCTTTGATGAAAACCTCAGATTTTTTTGTGTTTGATTCCATAATTTGTTTTTTATTGCATCGTTAAAAAACAATTTCATTAATTATGACGCATTCTTCTAGTTAGAAATATCAGAAAAAATTTTGAGGTAATTAAAATGCTCCCCGTTATAATGTATGACACAACGTTAAGAGACGGTGCCCAAATGGTGGGTACGAACTTCTCGGGTCAAGATAAATATTTTATTTTGGAAAAGCTCATAGAAGATCTGACGGTTTCTTATGTGGAAGTTTATCCCTTTTCCAATCCGAAAGACCGCAAACTCATCGATTTGGTGAAAGAAAAGAATCCTAAATGGTTAAATCACTTAGTCGCTTTTGGATCTACTCGACATGTGAAAAATAAATCGGAAGAAGATGCCAATCTTATTTCATTGGTAGAATCCGGTTTGAAGCACGCAACCATTTTCGGAAAATCCTGGGACCTGCATTTAGAGGTGATTCATGCCGATAAAGAGGAAAACTTAGAGATGATTAGGGATTCTGTTCGTTTTCTAAAAGAAAATGACATGACCGTCTTTTATGATGCAGAACATTTCTATGATGGTTATAAAAGCGACCCGGAATACGCCTTGAACACAATTATTGAAGCAGAAAAAGCGGGAGCCGATATTATTATTTTGTGCGATACGAATGGCGGTTGTTTGCCCGAGGAAATTAGGGAGATCACCTCGGTTGTGTTAGAAAAAACCTCTGTTTCTTTAGGCATTCATGCCCATAATGATTGTGGATTGGGGGTGGCCAATAGTTTAGCTGCAGTTAATGTATGTTTAGCTGCAAATCGAGTTTGCCAAGTGCAAGGGACTATTAACGGGGTAGGTGAAAGGGTTGGAAACGCCAATTTGACTACAATCTTACCTATCTTGGCCATTAAGATGGGTCTAGAAGGGGTTATTCCCAGATCTAAGCTGAGAAATCTAAGATCTGTTTCCAACTTCATATTTGAGATTATGAATAAGAATCCGCCCAAAAACCAGCCGTTTGTAGGCCAAAATGCATTCTCTCACAAAGGGGGGATGCATATTGCTGCCATGAAAAAGGATTATGATACCTACGAGCATGTCAAACCTGACTCGGTCGGTAATAAGCGAAGGTTTATGGTAAGTGAGATGGCCGGACGGTCTGCCTTGATCCATAAATGCAAAAAGTTCGGGATTGACCTGAAGAAGGACGATCCTATTGTATCCAAGATACTCAAAACCTTGAAAAGGAAAGAATCCCATGGATATACCTATGAAGGTGCGGATGCCTCGCTGGAGATCCTAATAAGGGGTATGATGTATGATCCGGAACAAGAATCCGCCTATTTACGGCGATACTTCTTTGAGGTGGAATATTTCAGGGTTATCACCGATGTGCGCAATGTATTCCAAGAGGACCAATTGGAGATCTTTACCGATGGGAATATTAAACTCTTGGTGGCTAATCCTAAGGGCTTTGCCGAATTCCATACGGCTGCCGAAGGGAATGGGCCGGTCAATGCGATAGATTCCGCATTGAAAAAAGCAATTTTACACTTTTATCCTGTATTAGATGAAATTGAATTGATCGATTTCAAGGTCAGAATTGCCAATGAGAAAGAGGCAGAAAGCGGTACTGCATCAAGAGTGAGGGTACTGGTGGTAATGAAGGATAAAGACGGAGAGACATGGGGAACAATTGGTTCGCATGTGAATATCACGGTTGCCTCTTTTGTGGCGCTTCTTGATTCGTACGTCTATAAATTGATGAAAGAGGATGTATCTCCTTTCATTTCCAAAAATGAATTAAAAGAAAAATAGATCTCTATTTTTCTTCTTTTAGTTTGTTGTATTTTTTTAATAGTTCATTATATGATTCTTGAAGTTCGGTTATTTGAGTGGTTAGCATATCGACCATTTTGAGCGCTTCTTCTTTTGAGAGTATGTCGGCATCTTTATCTTGCATGACCGCTTCTACTCCCCGAATCTTCAGATTGGCATCAATATAGAGGGTAGTCAACACATTTTTACCTTTCATTTCGATTTCATTTGTGTCTCCTTGATATTGATGCAAATAGATATAGGAAAAAGGATATTTGGGCCTGTTTTTGGCAAAATCGTCGGGAAATTCCAATGAATGGTTTTTTTTACAAATTGGACAGCTGAATATTCGTTTTTTCATACTCTATTTTTAATCAGCATCACTTAAAAGTGTATCATTCTCATTTGGAACCAATGGAAAAGGATTTAAACAAGAAGGCCCCTAATGAAACATATGGATTCAAACAAAAAATGGATACTTTATTTTTATATGGTCTTTTGGATTGGTGTCTCCATACCCTTATTGATCTTTGATGAAAATGAGATTGCATTTTTTCTCAATGCCAATCCCGATGGTGAGATTTATTCAAAATTCATTATCTTTTATACAGATTCGCTCTATATAACAATTGGTCTCGTTGCGGTTCTGACATTGCTTTCGTTCTTTGTAAAGAAATTAGAAAAATACAGGCAATTTTTTCTCACAACCCTTCTAACTTATAGCATCACATTTGGCTTCACATCTATATTAAAGATCCTAATTGGAAGACAGAGGCCCTATGTTGTTCATTCAGAGGAAATTAATTCCTTTGGGGAGACCGAGGCGGACTTAAGTATGCCTTCGGGGCATTCCTCGTATTCTGCGGCGATTAGTGTGCCTTTCGCCCTTAATCTTAGGAAGTATGCGGGAATAGTCCTCTTGATTATTTACAATACATTCATGATGTACACCAGGCTCTATTTAGGTCTTCATTGGCTCAGTGATGTTTTGGTAGGATCCATGCTCGGCGTGGGCTTGAGTTATCTGATCGTATATCTAATGAATAAGTTATATAAAGAAAAAAGGATGACGAAGAGCATTGAGATTGCTTTAGGTGCTGTGTGCTTGGCAGTCACCATCATTAGCGCTATTTTGTAGTTTTTTATAATTTCTTCAGCAATAAAGCATTTTTTTAGGTTTTTTAAAATTTCTTTAGCAATGAGTCAAAAAAATCTTTCTGTTGGCGGGATCCCAGTTTTGAAAGCCTGGAAAGAATTAATTCAGGGGTGGATCTGGCAATAAAACTAAACTTGGGGGTACGATCGACCATTAGTTCCAAATCCTTATCCAACCCTTTTGCTTCTATTCCATCAATTCGAATGTTTCTCAAATCATCCTCGCGAAGTTCCTCCCTAATCATTTCCACTAAATGGGTCACAAATACCCCGTAATTAAGGGGATTTTTTAACAAAAGGGAAAATATACCGCTCAAAACTCTGGACGCGGCACTGGGTTCCGTGATAGATTCTAGCTCATCGGCAAATATTATTTTTTTCTTGTTAGATTGTGCCATCTCTACAAACTGAATGAGGGTGGTTTCGAAGGCACCGGCGGATATTTGTCCGTTTGATTTTTTAAAATAGTAAATCTCATCGAATGGAGAAAGGGTTAAATCACCCAATGAAGGAAATCCCATCTGGGCCAACATTAATCCTTCTGCACATGTCTTGATGCATATTGTTTTTCCACCTGAATTGCTCCCAGTCAATAGATTGAGTCGTGCCTTTTTTATTTCTTCGTTCAATTTTTGAGGAACGATTTCTCCTATTTGATATTGAATGGGCTCAACCATCTCAACCGGCATTTCTTCCATTAGTTCCAACTTCCTCATATTATTCCCGTAAAATCCATTTCGGTCCTTGATAAATGTTGGGATGGAAAGTTGATACTCATACGCAAAATATCCGATAGTGCAGAATAGATCAAATTCGAGGAATGTTTCATATAACTCTAAGATATATTGTTTAAGAGAACTCAATTTACGGGAAATATCCATTAAAAGATCAAAATTAATTACATTGGCTTGGGCCGAAATTCGATGATGCAATTGGGACACGCCGTGTTCATTGAGTTCAATGGGATATTCAATAGATTCGGGTTCTAAATCATTCACATAACGCATCTGGTTTTTATCCAACCCCAATGTTTTCTTAAGCTGTTCTAGGTACTTGTAAATGGTGTCCAGTATAAAATCATGAACCTCCTCTGGGATATAATCCCTAATATGCTCCACGGAAATATCCGATTGGAATAAATCAAGGATCTTCTTACCTGAGATCTCTATAGATCGTTGTCCAATATCCTTTTCGATAACTTCATTAATTTTCGCCTCGGTTTCCCCGATTACATCCAAATATTTATTCTCGATATCACGGGCTTTATCCAATTGTTTATTATAGCCTTCAATAATATTCCCTTTATTGTCAAGCAGTCGGATATTATCATTTATTTTATCAATCTTTTTTAACTCGATGACCGAGGAAAACTCCTCCACGATGCTCTTGTCTTCCAAGGAAAGCATAAACTTGCTTAACTGGATCATTGAGTTGATGATTGAGGAATTATCCGAAAAGAATTGAATCGTAGCTTCGGGAATAAGTCTTTCCTTGGTAATTTTATTCGGTGAAAAGCAAATAAGGTTTGGTAGATCAGGAATATATTCCAACCGGTTTCCCGCATAAATAATCACCTCAAAATTTTCGGCATATCTTTCAAATTGGTGTTTGAGCTTGTTAATGTCATCCATTTTAATTCGTTCGTATGTGATATTTTTCGCGATATTAAGGGTTTCCAATTGCTGGATGATGTCCTTTGATTCGGTTATGAAGATCCTCTGGTTTGAAAAAATTTGGGGGGTTTCCAATTGTAAATTACCGAGGTTAGAAAGGAGTGCGGGGATATTGCTTTCCATGAATTGATCTTTGTATTTGTTAAAGAATTCTAGTGCGTTTGCAAACTTTCTCCTCCTTTTATGCAAGGTATGATGTTCCTTGGAAGAAAGGGGGTAGTAAAATCGAATAATATTTTTCGCATACTCCGTATTGGCGTAGGCTTTTATCTTTTTTATGAGATTTTCGTAAAGCTGCTCTATATCCTTGGTTTTCAAAACATTTTTCTTACTTATGGTATGCTTTTGTTCGAAATAAGAAATCGCAAAATTACAAGCTTGCTTGAATGATATTCCGGGTAGAATACCGGTTAATCCACGCGAAATAGCGTTAATTGCATTTTCATTGGATTTGTAATGTTCTAAAATGCGATTCTTCGTTTTTTTTCCGATACCATTTACTTGATTTATATCGAGAATAGAATCCTTATTATTGTCGGTGCTCTCACGCGATTTTTTATCAGTATTATTCTCGTTTTTCCCTTGCGCCGAAATCATATCTCAAAGAAATAATTGGGAGAGATAGTTTTTAAAAAAGGATTCCCACAAAGTTTTTTAGATCATTTGCTTTTTACAAAAATATTCTATGAATAAAGGTACAAAACCAGAAAAGAAACGTGATTTTCTTTGTTTGAGAAATTATAAAGAGTCGGAAATCAGACAAATTCTTGATCTTGCAAAAGATGTAAAGGAACACCCCAAGAAATATTCTGATGCATTGGAGGGAAAAGAACTGGCTTTACTTTTCCAGAAAACCTCAACCAGGACTCGTGTCTCCTTTGAGGTTGGTATGCATCAATTAGGTGGAAACTCTATCTATCTTGATTGGAGAACCACCAATTTTACGCTCGGTGATTTGTCGGATGAAATACGGTGCATCTCCGAGTATGTTGATATCGTTATGGCTCGTGTCTATGAACATTCTGATGTGTCTACCATGGCTAACTCATCCATTGTTCCGTTGATTAACGGGTTATCGGACTCATATCATCCCTGTCAAGCCCTTGCCGATCTCTATACGGTGGAAGAAATGTTTCCCAATAAAGACGATATTCATATTGCTTTTGTGGGTGATGGCAGTAATAATGTGGCGACTTCTCTGATAAATATATGCGCTAAATTACATGTGAAATTAACGATAGTCTCACCAAAGGAATATTCCCCCGATGAGGAAACCCTCTCATGGTTGGAAGAAGAGGACGGAGATGAATTTGTGAAAATAACGGACAATCCCCAAGAAGGCGTGAAAGGGGCGGATGTACTTTATACCGATACATTTGTCTCAATGGGACAAGAGGAGGAATCCACGAAAAGGTTGGAGATTTTCAAGCCATACCAAATTAACCGAGATCTCATTCAAAATACAAACAACTCACCTATTATTATGCACTGTCTTCCCGCCCATAGGGGAGTAGAGATTACCTCTGATGTTTTAGATTCTAAAAAGAGTGTGGTTTTTGATCAAGCTCAAAATAGATTACACACCCAAAAAGCACTGCTCATCTTCTTGCTTAATCTATCCAAGTTGAATCTTAAATTATTTTAAATCGTTTTTTAATAACTAACTTGTTGGTTTGCTTGATTGCTGACCTGATCTCTTTTTTTGTAAAATCCCTGGAATGATAAACATCATGGAAAATATAGAAAAAAATTGCATTATTTTTTATGTTAAAATGAGATTTCCCAAAAATAGACCGATCCTTTCTTCCCCGCTCCAATGAGGGTCTGTTTATCTTTCCATTCGAGGGAATAAATTATTTCATTATGGCTAAAATCCCCGATCTCATCAAACATCTCGTTCAGAAAAATAAGATTGCCTAAATCAGTGGCTATAGCCAGGACCTTCTCTCTCCATAGTAAACAATTCGGGATTTCTTCAAACTCAAGCTCAATCATCTCCTCATTTTCGATGTTTAAGCTAATAACCTTCCCGTCATGGCCACACGAGGTGATTTCTCCATATCTGCTAAAATCTATACTGTTCACTCTCTTTTCATGCTCCCAAGAATAGACCTCTTTTCCTTCATCGAAATCGAATACACTTACATCTCCCTCATCGTCCCCTACCGAAAGATACTTCCCGGTTGCATCCCACGAAAGTGCCCATACGATTATTTCTGTGGGTATTTCAAGTTCGGGGGTATAATCAATCTCGTGATTGGAAATGGTGATGCTTTCTCCTGAACCGCCAATTGCTAAATATTTTCCGTTCGGCGAGTATTTTAAGCAATTCACCCAATATCGCATGTTCCATGAATTTATTTCCTTCTCCTTTTCATAATCATAAATCAAAATTTCCCCTTCCTTGGTTCCCATCGCAATCTGATTCTCTTGAGGATGAAAACTTAGAGATGTGATATTTCCTTCAAGGAGGTCGATTTCTTGAGTTATCTCTTCCGTTTCAATATCAATTAACGAACAGATATTTGCAAAAGAGACTGCTAAGAGTTTTCCCTCTTGGCCGAGGTCGATGGCCGTGATAGGTTCATCAGAAACTTCAATTGTAGTTAAGATTTTATGATTCATTAAGATTACAATGGGGTATAAAAATAAAAGATTTTTTAATTGCAGATTATAGCAAGTTTAAATAATAGTATGTTGTTATGCATAATGATTGTTGCTTTTTGGTAGGTATGTAGGGTTTCCAACTGAAAAGTATGATTTTGGTAAATCTATCTAAGGGTGAAAACGAATGGTCG
>CAZEPC010000036.1:9699-19954 GCA_964513765.1 uncultured archaeon | reverse complement strand
TTGAAGAATCTTGATAAAGAATATCGGTTATGACTCCTTCTAATTCATTATTTACGGGCTTTTTTAGGAACACATACATTGGAATTTCCTTCCTCATAATATAATGATATAATAGAGATTCGTTTTCCTGAGTTTTTTCATCATTATGGATTGGAATAAACGGTTTGGAAAACCTCAGAACATAATTTTCCTTTCGAATAGTGAGGCTTTCCTGATATTTCTCTTTATTTTTATTCACCTTCTTTTCAATCGGAATAAGATCAAAACTAATATTATTAAAATCTCCAGAGATTTTATAGGCAGAGAGAATAAAGGGAGAATAGGATCCTTTTTCTTTGATAAACACCTCATTTCCCTTGTATTTTGAAAGGTCCTCAAAAGGTTTGGGAATTTTAGTTTTAAAAATGGGCATTTTTAGATGATAATTTTTATTTTTTTCTTTATCGTTGGCTACCTTTTCTTTTTCCTTACTCTCCTCATTCCCCTCGAGATTTAGGCGTCTAAATTTAAAGAGACCTCTGTATGTTTCCCTTTTGTAAGGATTAAATTCTTTGATTTTTTTCTCCTCTTTTTTCTCCGTCCAAAGAGATTCTAAATTGATATTTTCTAACAGAAGAATACCATCTTCCTTAGGGAAATCATAATGACCATTTAAAGTAAAGGGAACCATATCATAAAGGACAGGATTGATTATCTTGATTTTTGCATTGTCCTTGGTTTCTATATTTCCAGTTTCTGGATTAAATTGTTTTATTTTATAATAAACTGGTTCACAAACTTCGTCAGTATAGGAAATATTGACAATTTCCCCAATAAATCGTTCATAGGTTTTAATATTGAGAAATACAAATTTCTTCCCGAAATAATCCTTATAATGATGTTTTGGATTGAGTTTTTCGTTTAATTTCCTAAGATTCTCTATACCAAATTCATCCTTCACCTTTTTATTACAAATATCAAGAAAGTTTTTTCTGGCAGCATCTGTCTCCAAAAACCAATCATGTGCATTTGTTTTTTTGAGGAATTTTAGAGGCATAACTGACTCCTTTGCGATTGATACATCCTTTTTATTTAGGCTTGCGATAATTCTATGATAACTTGGAGGATGGGAATTCATGAAATTGGATATAAGCGCCCCTTTCTTTGGAGACACCATCATTTTATTCATATACTGGGCAGTTTCAGTGTAATTTATGATTCTATTATCTTTAGTGATCTTTTCATCACACAACAACATTGTATTCAAGCCAATCTCCCGCCCACTCGAATAAAAAGATTCTAAATTATAGAGCCCTTTTGCCAAATGATCCCCATATCCCGCCTTTTTCGTGTTAAGATCGGCACGGGCTTCAAACATCCTCACAAAGATATATAAGAAGAAATATATAAGCAAGTTAATTAAAATAAAGGCAAAGAGGGGAAAAGGTTGATTCTCGGGGTCAAAAGTGTAATCATAATAAGTGGCTGGCCAATCCAATATTTTTCTGACATAAAGCTCACCTACTGAAATCAAAGTAAGGCTCAGAGTATGTTTACCTTTGAGATGCGCAAGCTCATGAGCAACAATCCCCTTTAACTCATCCCTTGGAATATCGTTTACATCAGGGGCGATAATTGCCATCCTCTTATCCCAAAATGCCCCGTACGCCATTGCATTTAAGATGGGATATTCCCCAAACCTTACTTTTATCTTATTGGGATCCAAACCAATTTTTGGTGCAACTTCATTTACAATTTCATGTAAGTCATCATTTTTTGTAGGTTTCATCCCCAACATTAGATCGATTAAAGGTCCGGTAAAGGCGTAAATAATCAAATTTGAAACAATCAGAACCTCGTATATGTAATCCATTATACTTTTATCGCCGGTAATATCTGAAACAGTAGATACTGCAATCCAAGAAATTAAATACAATCCAAGAGTAAGATATTGGGGTGACATAAATCTCCAAACAACAATATATCTTCTTCCGAAAAAGATGAACCCCAAAATCAGCATAATCCAAAAACTGAGGGAAAACATGGTATCTCGCCAAACACCGTCCTTTCCGAGTGCTTCATCCAAGATCGCTGTAAAGAAGATAATATTATAAGTGATAACACTAATATAGAGAATTTTATTGAGGACCTCGTAATCTTTGAGCTCTGAGATTCCAAACAGAAGGTAAATACTAAAAGAGCCCAAGAAGGCATTAAATAAGTCATCTGTTCCAATATACACAATAATAAAGAGGAATGCCAGCACGACTAAATCAGAAAGCTCACTTCTTTTTCCGTTTTTTATCCAAATTAAACCCTCATTTATCATGGCAACAAATAACACACCAAAAATCGACCAAAGGGCAATATCCTTCACATTTTTGGGGATTGGAATTAAACCCGTGAGAAAAAGGGCGACTACGGTTCCAAGCGTGATGATTACAAATAGAGCAAATGATAATATCTGATTGGATTTTTTCACAATAACAAAGAAAAGAATGGGTAAAAAAAGAATTTTTAGAACGTATCTTTAAGTAAACATAATGAAAGTCCCCATTGTAGATTTGAAAAATGTTGTGCCGAAGAAGACTATAGAGTCCGTTGAGGAGGTCATAAAAAGCGGTTATTGGGTAGATGGTCCGCAAGTCAAGAAGCTGGAGGAGGATTTTGCAAATTTCTGTGGAGTGCAATACTGCAGAGCCTTATGCAATGGAACAGCAGCACTTATGACACTTATGGCATCTTTAGACTTGGCAAGTGGAGATGAAGTGATTGTGCCGAGCTTTACATTTATTGCCACTGCAAACAGCGTTAATTTTACAGATGCCAAACCGGTTTTTGCCGATGTTAGTGAAGATACATTCACAATTGACCCAGAAAGCATCAAGAATAAGATCACCCCACACACAAAAGCCATTATGCCCGTTCATCTGTTTGGGTTATGTGCAAATATGAAAGCCATAAAAGAGATCTGCGAGGATCATGACATCAAATTGATTGAGGATGCGGCGCAAGCCCATGGGGCCAAAATAAATGATAAAAGATCGGGTTCATTCGGTTATGGGGCAGGATTTTCACTTTATCCCACCAAAAATATGTTTGCAGGAGGAGAAGGGGGACTCATCACCACAAATGATGAAGAATTGTTCAAAAAAGTAAATCTGATTATGAATCATGGCCAGTCAAAAAAATATTATCACACGCGATTAGGGTATAACTTTAGATTGGCAGAAATAAACGGAGTGTTGGCCCGATATTCTCTAAATAAAATTGAAGAATGGAACGAGAAAAGGAGAGAAAATGCGGAGTATTTAACGAAAAAGTTAGATAATGTTGACCAAATAGAATTGCCAACCATACCAAACGGATATAGGCATGTATATCATCAGTATACCATTAAAGTAAAAGCATCCCTCAGACAAAAGGTCATAAACGCGTTGGAACACAATGATATCGGATATGGAATTCACTATGCCATCCCCATTCATCAACAACCCTACTATAAAGATTTGGGATATGACAAAATTAACCTCCCGATAACAGAGAGGTTAGCCGAGGAGGTTCTTTCCTTACCAATTCATCCCTTATTGGAAAAGATACAGCTTGATTTTGTGGCGAAAACAATTAAAAATTGTTTTTGATGATTAATGACTCCACTTTCTTTCAGAACATTTTCTTTCATAATATCAGATAAAATGCAGAAAAATAGTTCCAACAAGCATCAAGTTTTTTAGGGCTTCCCTCTAATTAATAGATGAACATAATGGTTTCAAGATGCGATGTTTATCTTATCACAAAATACTCGGGAACACTTTTGAGCAAGTTTTCATTGTTGGGGTCTGAAGAAACCGCCAAAGATCAATTAATTTCGGGTTTTCTTACAGCCCTAAACAGTTTTGCAAAGGAATTAGATTTCCCTTCAGGGGTTTCCCTTATTAGATCTGGAAGCATTGAGGCGAGAATGGTTTCGGGAAAGCATGTATTTTGTGTGCTTATTATTGACTTCACAAGACCTTTAAACCAAATGACTGAACCTGTTGTGTCCGGATTAGCTCAAGATATTCTTTCTAAGTTTGAAAATCAATATAAAGAGGTTTTGGGCAATAATCATAAAACAGGCCGGACTGAGATCTTTTCCAACTTTTCAAAAGAGATTTCCAAACTCATTGATAAATACGGGAAAGAAACCATGGAATTATACCAAAAATTGCTCCTTATCGAATCGTTATATGCGAAAGTACCTCAAAAATGGGTAATGCCCTTGATCGAACGGGTTTCGGATGGGGAAAATATTTTGGGCGAATTAGATGATATACCGGACTATTATCATAAACAATTAAAAAAAGCTATTAAAAAAGTCAATAATAATTCATCTCCTATATGGGATTTATTTGCTATCCCGATTAAGGACCCAGAATCAATCCAATAAACCAATTATATAATCAATTTAACAGAAGAATTAAATAAATCAATTTAATAATTTATTTTTAAAAAAGCAAGCTTAGTTGCTAACTTTCGAATTCCTTTTCCAAGTTCTTCTCCTCGATGAGAAAATGACCGCAATCGATATGTCTGATCCAATGCAATCCCTCTGGGAGGGCGTTAAATTTAGGAATATCATCGGGAAGTTTTTCATCTAAGGCAACTTTCATCAAAAGCCAGGGCATATTCGTTTTCTCTCTTCCGTACTCCATGGAAGCGTGCGAGAAGAAATAGCTCGTGGTGAAGAATCTACCTACATTAATTTCAGTGGGCATTGGATTTTTTTGGACGTCCAATTTTAAATCTACACAAAACACTCCCGTGGCATCTTCATCAATCGCAAGGACCGCCTTTTCAGCCATTTTATTTACATCATCATCATGAATTGTTTTAGCCACCACGGGCGTACCCGTAACTCCAGAAGGGGCTAAATAGGGGTAGATGTATTCTAATCTTTCACGCGCTTGGCTGGTAATTAGTCGCCCATTCTTCCACACCGATTGAAACGCAATATTTCTCCCTGGCAGATACTCTTGTGCCATCCATTGCCAAGATTTGCCCCGTGATTCCCAATATTTTATCCAATGTATCGCAGTCTCAGGATTATCGGCAGGTGTGGATCCCGTCCCGCCTGCACCATGAGCCGCTCTAAACCATAACTTCTCACCAAATTCATTAAAGGCGCGATGAACATCATCTTCGATGTGGTTTGGGCGTATTTCAATGGATTCGATACTTCCGAACCCTTTATCCTTCCAAATATTGGCGGATCGATGTTTATCTTGGCAAATTTTCACGGTTTCCTTCGAGGGAAGAGCAGTTTTACAATGGAGTTTATCCCGTAATTTAGACACATATTTCACTTCAATGTCCGGTTGAGGATGAACCAACTTTATATCATGAGCATCGATAATTTTATTGAGTTCATCGGGATACCGCGGATCATTACAACGAGGTACCACGGCCGTTTTATCGGCAACCGCCTTCGCAAATTCAATGTGATAGGGATTAATATCAGTTCCATATATAAAGGGAGGAGTGAGAGATTCCTTAAGGGATTTCATGACATTCACCCCGGCCGGACCACCCGCTCCAGTAATCAATATTTTATGTGTATTATTATTTTCAACCATAAGAACCACTAATTGTGAATATGTAATAAAAATAAAAAATCGACTTAATTTTTTTGTTTTTCAACTGCCTCTTTCTTTTCTTGTGCAAAAGAGGGATCCTCAATACTTATATTTCCCATTGTGTGCCAAAAATGCTTTATCGTAATGGAATACCATAAAAGCAAGGCAATTCCAGCCAAGCTAAAGCTGTAAAGCCAATTGAGAGGATCGGTAATAATAAATTGGTCAATAATATAGAAGAGGAGTAAGCCGATGAAAAGCAATAAGATCATAATCAAACTTATACCGATGATCCGCGGAAACTTGTATAAAACCCCTATAAAGGCAACGATACAAATTGCCCCCAGTGTCCAACATAAAGCGGGAGAACAAAACTCATGATTGAGCGTGTTTTGACGGATAAGCTCGCTGGCCAAAGCAAAGAGGCCAGAAATCGTAGCCAGAGCAAGAAAATGATTTACCAACTCATCTTCTTCCAGTCCGCCTTTTGCGAGTAAGAGGCGGGGAAGAGTTAAGGGCGCTTTTTTATTTTTGGTGGCATGAATTGTATTGTCCTCATCTATCCAAATGTCGGGGATATTCACCTCATCCTTAATGCTTTTCATTTTTAACCACCCGTGAATTGAGGCTAGAACATAAAAGGAATTAAAAATGTGGGTGAGCATTACTAAAGCCATCACTACTTCCATACTACCTAAAATACCAAGCATTGCTAACGAAGCCCCAATGGTTAAGGTCCCCACATCACCAGGAAATATCTTCGCGGGGTACTTGTTGTACAAAAAGAACGCCAAAATTGCAAAAAACACGGGCACCCCGAATAAGACAGCCTCACCCGAATGGGCCAGAATTCCGCAAACAATGAGGAAGAATGTCGCGATAACAGTAGTTCCCGAGCCCTCGCCGTTATAGCCTTCCAACATATTAACTGTGTTAGTCATAATCGCCACAATAATCGGGAGGGTTAGGGGATAAATAACGGTCAAACGGAGCTGACCGATGATAGGGAGAATAGGACTCTGGACATCAATAAAGCCCACATATTGGGTAACAAAGATTGGAACCCCGCTGGCCACCATTAAGACTATCTTGGTTATGGAAGAGAGCTGAATCCGGTCATCCACCCATCCAATAAATGCGGATGTGAGGATGGTAATTATAAAAACAACCATCTCATTCCGAAGGGGCGGATATATCAAACCAACAACCGAGACACCGACCAAGATGCCAATTGTGGCACCTAATCCTCCCGACTCTGCCGTTTCCGGCCGTTCCTTTTTATGAATATCGTACCCCACATATCCCCGACCCTTCAGGCATTTAATTAGCGGAGGATAAAGAAAATAGGTAAGTGCAAAAATACCCAATCCAATCAATATAATATAAAGCGCATCAAGACCCGTAAGACCTAAATCCGAAAAGGTTTTCATTATAAATCTTTCCTGTGGCTTTTTCTAAAAATTTTTAATGTTAAGAGATTACAATAGGAATTACAATATTATATAATGAATAAGAAAAGAAAAGTTAATAATAAAATGGTTCAAAATCGGAAAAAACTCAGATATCCTACAGAGTTCAATTAATCGATAGCTTTTAATGAATAAAAGCATAATTTAATCTATGAAAATTGGATGTTCATCTTACTCCTTTCGGAATGAATGGGAAAAGAAATATGATTTTAACAAGCAAGAGACATGGAAAGAGCTCCATGATAAATATCCGGAAATAGCAGGGTGGGAAATATTAACCGATCACTTAGAGCAATTCTTACAAGATATCGAATTAGAAGATCTAAAAAAGTATCAGAGCATGCTGAATCAAGCGGGAATGGAATGGTTTGCCATAACCGCACCCTCCGGTGTGTTCGTGGGGAATGATAAACGCCATTGGGTCTCCGATGAGGAATATCTCCAAGGTTTTAAGCGGGAAAAAATGTTTAGAATCGGATTTGCGGAAGAATGGATCGAGCGTGCCGGAGAACTTGGAATTACACAGATGCGGATTGATTGCATGCCTTTTGAAATGAATCATAAGATCCCCTATAGCGATGCTTTTAAATTCAATGTCCAAAGAAACATCGAAACTTACGGTGAGATTTGTGATATGGCTAAGAATTACGGAATTGAAGTCGGAATCGAAAATCATGGAGGATTTGCCAGCGATCTCAAGGTGTTAGAAGGATTATTTGAAAGTGTCCCGGAATTGAAATTAACATTTGATTTTGGTAATGTAACCGATGCAAAGCGATTTGAAATGCTTGAAAGATTTTCTGATCGCATCAATTTTGTCCATGCGAAAGCCCATGTGTTTGATGACTCGGGCGAGGAGAAATATATAGACTTCGGCCAGATCCTAGACACACTTAGGGAAAATGAATTTGACGGCTATCTCTCGATAGAATGGGAAGGTCCTCTTTCTGGCGATGAAGGGGTACGGAAATCCATTGATCTCTTGCAAAAATACCTATAGATGTGTTAAGAAGGTTTACTTATCTCTTTCTTTATTGTTTATCCCTTTCATTTTTACTTTTTTCTTTCATTTTTCTTATCCCTCTTGTTTTTACTTTTAAAAGAATGCAATTTTGTGAAAATTTTGCTAAAAATGAAAATATTTCGGATGAAAAATAATTTTATTTAAAACAAGAGCGTTTATTTATATGAGAGATGGTTATTATCGAACCGAAAAAATGATGATTTCTTATTGTCCCTATTACAAGGATTTCGGTTTCACAGATTCAATTTAGACCATATTTACGGTAAAGGATTTGAATATATTATGAATAATACATATATCAACCATAAAAAATCAAAATTATTTACGGTTACACACAAAATTCCCTATTTTATTGGGATTTTATTCATCACCCTTCTATTATTTTCATCAGTTTCATTCCTATACTTAAATATTACCAATGAAAATGGGATAGGAAAAGAGAAATTGATCCAAGAAAACACAAATACATTAAGAAAGCCCATGGCAGCCGATACCACAGATAATATTGTTGCATTATGGAGCTTTGAGAACACGAGCCTTATAGGTTATGATTATCATCAAGGTACCGAAACTGGTTCGGTTAGCTTTGTCTCAGGATACTATGGAGATGGGCTTTCATTTACCGGCGGAGATTCCGGGGATTCGGCCTATTATACAGACCATGATGACTTGGATATCGCTAGTCCTATGAGTTGGGGGGGCTGGATTAAACCCAATGAATATGCTTCGATGTCAGAACCTGGGGCAATTATGTGGAAGGAACAAGAATACGGAATGCGGGTAGAACAAACAGGAACCCAGAGAGTTTCGGTATGCGTTTATGACTCCGACAACAGCGAATATAAGTATGCATATGCAGACGAAGTTCCTGCCAATACTTGGCAACATGTAATGGGGGTATGGAATGGATCTGATCTTCAAATATATATTAACGGGACCTTAAAGGACACCACAGCTGTGGCTGGCACAGTTTCAGCCACCTCAAACGATTTACGATTCGGGGATGAGGGCTCGAACAGTTGGGAATATGCGGGAGATTTGGATGATGTAAGAATTTACAATACAGCGTTAGGGATGTGGGACATTAAGACCATTATGTTCCAAGAATTCTATTATGCACAGCTGGTAAAGGACCCTGAATTTAAGGAAGAGAAGTCCAATTCAGCAGAATTTACGGAATATACCACCTATGGAAATTGGACCGGCGATGCAGGTCCCGATGATTCTGGTTCCGAAGATAAAGATTATTGGTATTATAGTTATGACAACACAAATATGGAATTATGGCTTAAGAATGACGGTTGGTTCATTGAGGATTACGGAAAAGTCAATATCTCCCAGAAATTACCTCAGAGTTATTTAGTAAAACAGATTAATCCCACTGTAAGGGTAGATATTGTTTCAGATTCGTATGATTGCGATGATGGGCAAACTGAATTTGAATTATTTTCAATTTATTCCTCAACTAAAAATACCTATTTATCTCACACAGGTACAATATCTGGTTCAAATAATTTCTTTGTTTATTTTAATTTGAATGGAATTCAAAATTTGAATACCAGCTCCCAATTATTAACTGGCGTTAATGGAATATTAGACAATAATGGAGGAGGAAATAATCTAAATTGGAAAATTGATTCAATAAAAGCACATGCTCTTTATATGGAAAAATTGGATTCGGATAGAGACGGAATTCCCGATGAGAAAGAGACAAATGATTATAACACCCAACCGGAAAATGAAGACACTGATGGGGATCAAATACCGGATACCGTTGAAATATTTATGTACGGAACCGACCCCAATGATAATGATACAGATGGAGATGGCCTTACAGACGGGTGGGAAATCATAAATAATCTAGATCCCAAAAATAATGATACAGATGGGGATGGAATGCCCGATGGATGGGAAATACAATATAATACATTAATGGATCCAACAGATGGAACCGATAAATTTTCTGATTTCGACTCCGACGGAGTAAAGAATTATTGGGAGTATAAAAACGGAACATCACCTGTCAGTGCAGATACAGATTCCGATGATATGCCCGATGATTGGGAAATACAATATAAGTCCGAGATGGATCCCACAGACGGGGGCGATAAGTTTGGGGACCCCGATGGAGATAACGTTGAAAATTATTGGGAGTATATGAACGGAAC
>CAZEPC010000036.1:0-9599 GCA_964513765.1 uncultured archaeon | reverse complement strand
TTGGGGACCCCGATGGAGATAACGTTGAAAATTATTGGGAGTATATGAACGGAACTTCTCCTGTCAGTGCAGACACAGATTCCGATGATATGCCTGATGGGTGGGAAATACAATATAAGTCCGAGATGGATCCCACAGACGGGGGCGATAAGTTTGGGGACCCCGATGGAGATAACGTTGAAAATTATTGGGAGTATATGAACGGAACATCACCTGTTAGTGCAGATTCAGATTCCGATGATATGCCCGACGGATGGGAACTGAATTATACTTCAATTCTTGATCCAACAGACGGGTCAGATAATACAAATGATGATGATAATGATCAACTTCAAAACTACGAGGAGTTTACCCTTGGGACCGATCCAACTGTGGCAGATACAGACGGGGACGGGTATTTTGACGGAGTAGAAATTTCCTCTAATACCGACCCAACAGATCCTAATGATTACCCCACAAGCATAAATGGGGGTACAGATGGTGATGATGATGGAGATTCTTCGAATAATGGAGGTTCTACCAATGATGGAGATAATAATTCCGAAGGTAGTAATGAAGATTCGGGGGGGAATACAATTATTTTCGTAATCATTGGTGGTGTTGGTGCTGTTGCGGTAGGAGGTATCGGGGTCTATATGAAAAAGAAAGATTCGGGTGATGAATACGCCACCAAGGAGGATAAATTCTTTGATGATTTTGAACAAGCCGAAGGGGGAGAATTGAAAGGATCTCCTATGAGGAAAAGTCAAAAAGAATCTGAGATCAGCGAGAATATAGAAGAAGAGGATTTTGAAGATGACGGGTTGAAATGGGAGGATGCTTCAATCAGATCTTCATATAGCCCGGAACCTGCCTATACAAATTCCACCCAAGGTAAAGATTTAAATGAAGAAACTGATGTAGCTAAAAGTGAAGATGGAAGGATGGCCAAAAAAGCGACCGAATCCGCCCCAGAAGAAGCATCACTTACCGATGAGGATATACTTTCCGATCTTGAAGGGGAGATGAGGGAGATATATAAAAATGGGCGAGAATTTCTCGAGATGGGGCAAGAGAGTATGGCAATTAAATCATTCGAAATCCTAAGCACCAAGGCAGAAAAGTTAGGGAAAGAAAACTTGGTGAAATTCATAGAAAGCAAAATTGACAATATATATTAACGAAATTTTTTTCACTTTCTATATTTAATATTTTAAGAAGCCCTTCATTATGCGGAATATGAATGTTGCAAATCATCCTTATTTGGGTAATGAAACGGCAACAGTTGTTTTTGGGGATTTAGATAACTTTAGCGAATGTATGCAAAAAATGGGTTGGACAGAATATCACCCAAATCGCATTACTGCCTTTTTAACTGAGAAGGCCCAAAGACTAATAAAGATACATCAAGCAGTTCATTTATGGGGATTAGATCCAAATAGGGGGACGGAGGAATTCATCTTGGCTTTTTTTCAAGCACCCCAATTCGTGAAAAAAGAGATGGAACAATTACAAAGGGATATAAATGATCTTGCCGAAGAACTCGGGGCTAAAACCTCATTAAGTATCGGGATGGCCACCGGCAAGTTGCAAAGAATGAAACCCCTTGCCAATAATTCCAAGAAAGAATTAAAAAAGGATCCCACCGTATTTCTCGCCTATAAAGCCCTCAGAAAGGCGAAAAAAAGCAACAAAAGCACAATAGTTTTATATTGAGCTCTCCTTGATGTATATAGGATTGTTTTCATAACAATCATTGAAAAAAAATGCCACTTATTGACATGCATATTCACATTCAACCGAGATCGGCGTGCTCATATCTTACTGGGAAACAATTACTTCGAAACATATCCCATCAATTAAACGGGGTTTGTATTACGGACCATTTTAGGGTAGAGCCCGATCCATACTTGCAGAATGCTACTTATGGAATGGAATTTAAGGTTTTTTTTGGGGTGGAAATCACCGCCAGGGAGGGAGATTTGCTTGCTTATGGAATCTCTCAAATACCCTCGAGAAATATGCCCGCAAAATCCATTATTAAACAAATTCACGATGAGGGAGGGATAGCAGTGTGTGCCCATCCATTCTCCCCCCACCATTGTGCCTTTGGGGATAAAATTTATGAATACAACTTTGACGCTGTAGAGATTAACGGGGGCATCGGAAAGAAATATAACAAATCCGCAAAAATGGCCGCCGAAATCATGGATCTCCCCACTATCGGCGGGAGCGATGCCCATTCTGCGGATGATCTTAATACCATGTGCACTTTGTTCAAGACACGAATTAATACCCTTGATGATATAATTGAAGCAATTAAAAAAGGACAATGCCGCCCGAAACATCTCTAAACAAAGCGGGATGGCATGTATAAGATTGGATTTTTGATTTTATTTCAAGCTTCTCTTTTGACCGGATTTTTTAAAATACCGATATGCTCAATCTCGATTTCCACTATGTCCCCATCCTTGATGGGTCCGACCCCGCTGGGAGTCCCGGTGGATATTATATCACCGGGTTCCAAGGTGAAGTTTTTGGAGACAAATGCAACAATTTCATCAATTGGAAATATCATATGTTTGGTATTGGAATTCTGGACAATTTCGCCATTTAGTCGACACTGTATTGTCAAGTTTTGGGGATCTTTAAACTTTTCCAATTCATTGAGAGGTACAATCACCGGGCCAATAGGACCAAAAGTATCCAATGATTTACCCCGAAACCAACCAGATTTATCCGTTTTTTGGATGTTTCGTTGGGATACATCATTGAAGCATGTAAATCCCAAAATATGGGACATTGCCTTGGATTTAGGGACATTTTTACACCGATCTTTTATGATAATAGCCAGTTCCGCCTCATAATCAATCCTGGTATTCTCCCATCCATATTCATATACGAATTTTGGCAAGACAATAGGATCCTCAGGACCAATTAGGACATTTGGAGTTTTTGGGAACAGAACCGGTTCCTCGGGGATTTCTTCGGTGAAGTTTTGTACGTCCACCGATTGTGACTCGGCAATGTGTTCCTTATAATTCAAACCTAAAGCAATAATTTTCGTGGGACTTATAGTATATTTTCCTTCTTTTCCCTTAATCGGCAGATTAATGGGCTTTAATTCAGATAAGATGATTTCATCCTTATCAACGCAATTATCTCCTGGTTGATTGTTCCGTGTCATATGATAGAATATCGCCTTTTTTCTAAAAAAATTATCGATAGCTAGAAATAGTTAAAAATGAGGAGAAATTTGTCATTTTTAATGGAGCACCAAGCCTCAAATAAACCAGTTATTTTTGAAATCACTTGTGAAAATAAATCCCTCCAATATTTTATCAATATGAAAGCAGACTGGCTCAATAGAATACACAAAAACTTGGAGTGGAAATCGTACATTGAGAAGATAGAAGGGGGATTTTTATGGGTCATTAAAAATTTGAAGGAATTTCAATTCATAAGCACCCAAGGACCAGTCGGCTTAAAGGACCATTTAGAAGAGCATGATAAAGAACAAAAGCGCAAACTCTATGCTAAAATTCGCAAAGAAATCCCGCCCGAAGGAGTAGTATATCATATTAAGTGCGTAAATCACCCTGCAGAACTTTTTGAGGGTGGGTATAGAACTGTTCTTCAACAGATGGACAAAGAAATCCAAATAACACATATCTCCGGCAAGCAATTCGATGTACTCTTTCCCACCCCTAAAGCCTATTTCAAATATTTGGATTTTTTATGGGGACTGTTCGATACTATTTTAAGCAGATAAACCCATCATTCTAACCTAAAGGATGGTGGATTAGTTCACAAGATAATAATAATAATAATAATATAAACATTAGAAATAGATGAGAGAATGATAAGAAATAGATGAGAGAATGATAAGATAAGAAAAACGTGAGGAATAAAAAAATTAGTCTTCAGGAACTTCAATTCCATTTCTCCGCAAAATCTCACGGGCAATTTTTCTAAATGCCGGTTTGACTCCCGTTCCATCTTTGCTTGAAATCTTCAAGTGGTCAAATAGACCCAGAGGTTCCATAAAATCTTTAGCATAATCATCAGATACTGTAATATCCTCGGTTCGGTCAAGTTTTGTTCCTACAAATAAAACGGGCAGATTTTCATCATGCTTTCGAACAATACTTACCCATTCATCCAAATTATCCAAGGTCCGCATTCTGGTAAGATCGTACAAAAGTAAAGCCCCCTTAGCACCAGCAACATATGAGTCAAGCATAAATCTGAATCTTTCTTGCCCTCCGAAATCCCATAGTTGGAGGGTTACCTTTACTTCCTCCTCAGTTCCAGCATCGCCAAAGGACATTGAAATTAGATGAAAATCAACACCTATAGTCATCTGTGTGTCTTCTACAAACTTACCTGTGACAGCTCTTGTTAAAAGAGTGGTCTTTCCCACGCCGCCAGCTCCCGCGACTAAGATTTTAAAAATATATTGATCGCCCATGATCTTTCACTTGTTTTTGAATCTTTTGAACCTATTGATATTATTTCTTAATTTTTCTATTCGTAAAAACATTTTGTATTTAAATAGAATTGAAAATTTGAAAAGATTTCATTTTAGAATCTTTGTTTTTAAAGCACTTCTATAGGTTGACTTCGGTTTTTGCAAATAAATAATTTTTCTCCATATATTTCCCAATACTCTCGGGAAAAAAATATTAGCAAAAAAGCCTTAACTCATCTATGGAAGATAAACCCATTCTCTACCTAGCGGGACCGAGTGGTTTCACCGAAATTGGGAAAAATGGGATTCGGCAAATATTAAATATGTTGAAACCGTTTTTTAAGATAATAGATCCCTTTAATGAACCCCGAAGCAAACCTTACGCAGAAAAAATGATCCAAATCACAGCAGCCCTTAATAACCCCGAAAAGCGCGTCTCATTTTCAGAAGCCATGAAGGAATTAAAAGAGGCATGCTTTAAGATAGGGGAGGTCAATGAAATTGCTATTGAGGAATGTGATTGTGTGTTGGCCATATTAGACGGAGCGGATGTAGATTCTGGAACCTCGGCAGAAATAGGGTTTGCTTATGCTCTAAGAAAGCCAATATGGGGATATAGAGGAGATTTTAGAGTCTCGGGAGATAGTATTGGAACCACGGTCAATTTACAGGTGGAATATTTTATTCGGGCCAGCGGCGGAGTTATCTTTCGAACAATAAAAAACCTCCAAGAAAACATACCGCATTTATTAGAGAAATTGAAAAAAAGTTGAAAGAAAAAATGGAAAAAAACAATCGATTCATACTGTTAGATGCAAATTTCATATTAGTGCCCGCCCAACTTAAAGTCGACATATACAGAGAATTTGAAAATATTGTTCCCAAACCCTATCAATTAGCAGTAGTATCGGCAGTGTTCGATGAATTGGAGCATAAAATACAATTAAGGGGCAATAAAAGTCAATTAGAAAGAAACTATCACATCTCTAAGCAAATTTTGGACAGAAAAAAACACCAGATAATCAAACGAAAGAAGCACAAAGGTGAGCTTGTGGATGATATTATATTAACCCAAGCAATAAAGCTAAAAGAGGAGGGCAATGAGGTCTTTATTGCCACAAACGACAAAGAACTCAGAAAAAAGGCAAGAAACCAGAAAATTAAAACAATTTACCTGAGAAAGGGAAAGAAGTTGGAGATAGCCCCCTAAACTCTCCCTAATGGAATATTTTTATACCTATTTGACTCTCGAGTAAATCTGAGGTGGGGTAAGAATAAAAGAAAAAGAAAGTAAAAATAGTAAATCTCCAAAAAAACAACACATTAGATGTTGTGCATTTCGCTTAAAAACACATTAGATGTTGTGCATTTCGCTTAAAAACTTTTTAGATATTACTCTATGATTAACTAACCAATTTGTTTGAGTCCGGGTGTATCTCCAGATAATGTGGGATTTAGGCAATTTTCCCTTTCTTTTACTTTCGAATTCCCAAGGAGTAATAAGTACGACATCCCCAACTCTAACCCACATACGCTTTTTCAATTTGCCTCGAATAATTCCCATATAGGTTTTACCGTCTTCTGCATTAACCCTCATTCTACCGCCGCCAAAAATCTCTGTTACTACTCCCAATGTTTCGTTATTTCTTTTATCCGGGATACGCGGCTTTTTATAAGAGGATTGATTATTGTGTCTTCCCATTTTTTTTCAGCTCTAATATGTATAAAGAAGCAAAATTTTTTAACTTTCGCTTGTCTTACTATAGTTGACTATTTTTCCAAAATCAAATTTAACATCAATTATTGGAAATTAGGTTAAATTCCCAAAAAATCAATTTAAATCCGAATATAAACCAAAGAAGATTGGGAAAGTAAATAATACACAAATGCTTATATAATAAAGTGATAGAAATGGAAAATGAAATAACTGAGAATGTTGAGGAAGAAAAAGCCGGTACGACCGTATTTGCGGTAAGAACAACCATTAGTAGGGAAAAAAGCGTACTGGAAAAAATGTTTCAGAGATTATTAGTTATAAAGCCCTTTCCTGACATTAAAGCAATCATTATGGCCGAGCAATTAAGAGGATACGTATTCGTAGAGGCACGGTTCAAAAGAGATGTGATGCTTGTGATTGCTGGATTACGGCACGTAAAGGGGAAAATTTTAGGATCCATAAAATTAAATTCAATATTCGATCTCATTAAACCAAGAAGAGTACAAGAGATTTTAGAAGTTGGAGATGTGGTAGAGGTTGTATCCGGGGTATTCGAGGGCAGAAGAGCTGAAGTTCTGCGAATGCCAAAAGAAGGTGCTAAACAGGAAGTTACTCTGCGTCTTCTTGATTCCGATAGTGCAATATCAATTAAAATCCATGGTGATTATCTTAAGCTTATCCAAAAGGGAGAAAAGCACAAAGAACAATATGTTATCAAGGATATGGAAAGTACGGAAGAAGGAATTGAAGCTCCCGCCGAACAAGAAATGGGTGCAGAGGAAGAAGGTGGCTTGGTCGGTGCAGGATCCAATTCCGAAAGCGATGATATTTTCTCATTCGAGGACGAGTTCGGGGACGAATATTACGAAGAAGAGGAAGAAATCGAGGAAGAAGAGCTCGAAGAAGAGGAAGAAGAAGACGAATGGTCCAAATTTGAATTTTGAAAACCTACAAATTTTGAATGAGGCCTTTCTACAATTTTTTTCCCTTTTACAATATTTTTCCTTTTTACAATTTTTTTAACATTTTTGATTTTCCCATAAACAGTGCAAAGAGAGATATAATCAAGGAGAGAACTGAGACGACTAAATATGGTGCAATAGGATCCCATTGAACCGAAGATTCCGACATCATGAGAGGAGCTGCCACAATAAAAGCAAAATTTATAGTCATTGCAAATCCCAAAGCAGATCCTTCATATTTTGGCGGTAAATTTTTTACCATAGTCGTGGTTAGTGTTGTATGGGCAAAACCAAGCCCAACCGAGATAATTGCAAGCATAGAAATTAGTTTTAAGGGATCATGATCATTATTGATGGTGGAGATCACGAATGAGCCAATAGAAACTATTAAAAATCCAGAAACAATAAAGAAAAGGTTTCGGTTTTTATTGCCCGTTAATTTTCCCGCAGTAAATAATCCCACAATATAGAAAACAATAACAGGTAATAGATATAAGACCCTCTTAGAACCAGCCACCTCCCATTCCTCTGCTAAAAACCATAAAGTATAGGTGACAATCGCTTGATAAAGAAAATAACGAAGGGACCCAAAAAGCAGACCGTATTTATACTCTGGAATCTTAAGCGTTATTTTTAACCAATTTTTCTTTTGAGGATCCTCAGAATTGGAATTCGACCCAGACTCAACAATGTTCTTTTTATCCCCCTCATCCACTAGAAAGAACGCGATACCACCCCCAATAAAACCAATTAGGACACAAAGGATTATTGCGACCCTGAGACCAAAATATTCTGCCACAATACCCCCCGCCATCATACCCAAAATCCATCCCAATGTTTGGGATAAATTTCTTCCAGCAACAATCATTCCTTTATCTTTCCCCTTAGAATAATCTGAAATCGCCGCCAGAAATACCGCGGAAACCGCTCCAGCACCCTGTAAAGCCCTAGCAAGAATAAGGATCCAAGGTTCATAAGCCCATAAAACTAGTGTCGACCCAATACCAAATAAAAACAAGCAAAGTGAAATGACTTTTGATCTCCCAATTTTATCGGAAAGATTGGCATTTGGAATTTGAAAAATGAACTTTGTAATGTTAAACGCAGCGTATGCATAACCCCAAAGAGAGACAGTACCATTCGCTCTGGTCACAATGTCCGGGAAAATTACATCCCATGCAGTAGCCCCAAAATAGTTGAAAAGGGAAAGGGTAAGAATATACCAAATATACTTTTTTTGATGATAAGATTTTTCCTGCTGTTCTTCCATACAATATTTTAGGTTTGATCATTTATTTTCTTTCATTTATTTTCTTTTTAGAATGGTTCTCAAGAATTGAAAAAAGAAGGCAGAGAAACAAAATACATCCAGTTAAATCAGCCGAAGTCCCTGGATTTAATTTTCCCTCACCATCTAAAAGAAATTGATTAAATTGTTCGATTTTTTCTTCAATTTTAGGAAAATAGGAATCATTTTGTGTATCAAAATTTTTGGAATACAATTGATCAATTTCTTTAGCCCTTAATTGAATATTTTTGGCAGTTTCGATATTATTCTTCCTAAAAATAAGACTATCGGGAGCCTTAGCCATTATATGGATAAATAAAGCCACAACAAATCTATTCAAATTCTCTGAATCGAGGAAGGAAGAGAAAGAAGCGGAAGAACTCGAGGAAAAAGGTTTGAAAAATTGAGACTTTCTTTTTAATACCCAGTTTTCTATGATTTCCCTGCAAAATTCAAAATTTGTGGTATATTGTTTGCTAATCAAATCGAAAGAGGCACTTTCAGCGAAAAAATCCATTAATTTTAGTTTATCAGCTTTTATCTTCGTAATAAAATTATTTTGCATCAAATCATATTCAGTCTCAATTGCCTCACCCCCTGGATTGCTCAAACCTCCGGGATTCGCAATCGAAATAGCTTTTGCTATTGAAACACTATCTTTATAGGATGCCTCAGTAATTATTGTTTTATTCATATCCCAAAACTGTTTCCAAGAGATTCTGATCAGATTTTCGCCTTCCTTGGTCTGGGATCTTAGCTTCTTGAGAGAACATATAAGAGGAGATATAAGTAAAACATACCCTAAAAGAAGATTCTGATGGGGAGGGGTTTGCATCATTGTCTTAGAGGCAATAAAGGAATAACGACCAACACAAGCCTTTTTAGAGATTATAGCAGATCCATTATTCTCAATCTTGTCTGACCCCCCCCAAGAACGAGTTATAGCACCTATAACTCTTTCATAATCCTTAAGAGATATTCCCTTTACTGATTGGGATGGCCCCACATTTCCCGGTTTTTTCGTACTGAATTCAAGAATGCTGGCTTGTTTAACCATATTCAAGGCATTTTCAATACTTTCAATAATAGAAAATTCTAAAAACATAGCAAAAAACACTCTAAATGGTTTTGATTGAAAAATAAAATAGAGAGATATATACGGAGGGAAAATGGATTATAATT
>CAZEPC010000035.1:0-20573 GCA_964513765.1 uncultured archaeon | reverse complement strand
TCAAAATTTAGGGACATTTCATCAAACCCTAACCAATATTAAAATGATTTCGGCAGATGTGGGTGCCGGAGTCAATCCGAATTTCAAATCGGCCCATGATCTCAAAAATGCGGCCATTATAGGAAAGGGGATTTTGGTAGAAAAATATGGAGGACATAGAGGTAAATATAACACCAATGACGCCACGGCGGAATTTGTTGCAGAGATAAGAAAAATTTTCGATGAAAATGAGGTCCCCTATCAAATCGGTAAGCCAGGTAAAGTTGATAAGGGGGGCGGGGGAACTATCGCAAAGTTTTTCGCAGAAGCATTTAATTGTGATGTAATTGACTCGGGAACGCCGCTCATCAACATGCATTCTCCTTTTGAGCTCTCTAGTATTGTTGATCTGTACTCTACTTATCTGGCCTATGAAGCCTTTTTGAATTCTCAGTAAAATTTTTTCGTTGTTTTTTTCCTTCTTTACTTTTTTGATATTAGAAAGTTTCAACTCGTTTTTATTGAATTATATGTTTTTAATAATGTTGATCAAAATGGAAATTGCATTAAATACTTACTCATTAAGGAAAGAATGGTTTATTTTGACATCGATGGGGATGGATCCCATATATGAGATCCTTGAGATGTTGGATATTAAGGAAATCGAATTGTATGATGGTTCTTATCAAAAAGATCCAGAAAAACTCAATGATATCAAGAAAAAGCTTGAAGAGAAAGGATATCACATTTTCTCCCTAGGGGAACACCCACATTTGCTAACAAATCCGGAGAATTTCGAAAGTGCGATAAAGGAAGGAAAGGAATGTATAGATTTATGCACAGAACATGGGGTTAAAAATTTCCGGGTTGCAATTGGCGGAGGTAAATATGAACCTGAGGATAAAAAACCAGAAAGTTTGGATCAGGCTGTTGAATGGGGATTAAAAGTGATGAAACCTGTAACTGAGTATGCAGAGGAAAAGGGCATTACTTTATGCTTAGAAACCCACCATAATTATTCTTCCAATCCAGAATGGCAATCTAAAATATTAGAGGAAATTCAATCTGATAATTTTGGTTTTATTTTTGACATAGGAAATTATGAAAATGATACATTAAGATGGGATTCCTTAGAGGTATTAATAGAAAAGAATGGCTTAAAATACATGCATGCGAAAGCCTATAAGTTTGATGAAAAGGGATTTGAAACCACATTGGACTATCCACGTGCTATCAAAATGATGAAGGAAAATGGATATGACGATATTAAACTCTCGATTGAATGGGAAGGAAATTTGGGTGGTTTATTGGGGGCACTTAAAACCAATGAGCTGTTAAAATATTCCATCGCGGAAGCTAACGGCGAAGTTTATACAATGAAAACCAATTTTCCCAATGAGGATGAAATGATGGATGAAATTTTAGCCGATCCGGATGAATATTAAGAGAGATTAGAGATATTTGGAAAAAGACCAAGATTGACTATATTTTTATTTTAAAACCCCCCTATTTTTTAATTTTAAATCCGAATGTTTTTATTTTTACACTTTCATTACTCAATAGGATAAAAAAGGACCGGGAAAAAATTTGGTTGGCAAAGAAGGAATATATAATAGGGATGCAGTATATAGAATCCGCCACATTCAGAAGCTAGAAAAATCTATCGAACTATTTAATGAATTTATCGGGCTGACCGAAAAAGTATATAATAAAATCGAAGAGCAGAAAAAAAAGAAGAGGACACTATTCAAAGCTCAGAGGATTCTTAAAAACCACCACTCCAAGGTTCTTCACTCCCCAACATACCTTAAAGATCTAATGGAAGATTTAAAATTATAAAATCATTAAAAAGGAAATCATCGATGAAAATGAAGGATAATTTGGTTGAAAAACAAAGGGAAAAGATTTTTCACAAGGGAGAGAGACTTTTAAAGAATTTAGATGAATTAGAATCCTTTCTCAATTGGGAGGACAGAATCCACTTGGAAAAGGCCAGAAATATTATTGCAGAAATTATGGAAAATAAGTATCACTAATAATGAGGAAAATAAGGAACAAAAAAATATAATTTCATAAAAACCGGGATCTAAATCCAATTACCGTAAGTTCCCTGTCTTCGAATCCTTAAATCTTTAAATCTTGAGGAAGCTGGATATCTTCGATTAGTTTTTCTCCAGCAACAATTTGGTCCATACTGTGAATTACACAATTTTGGGATTCTAAAATTTCGGAAATTTCTTCATAATCGAGGTGATTTCCCTCCACAATGATTTTCACCTTTTGAGTGAGTTTATCCATTTCATACACAGTTATATTGATTCCATCAATATTACTTCCTTGTACGATAATTGCATTTGACAGAATATGTAATTCTGGGTCGTAAGGCTTCAAAACGTCCAAAACAAGACGTCTTATATATGATGATTTTGCTTCATCTGACATTCTATTCTAGGTAATATTATGACCTCTTTTATTTATTTTTTTTTGTCTATTCATGCAACAATGAGGTTAAAATGAGATGAGAAAAAAAATGAAAAAATATTTTTTTAAATAACGCAGTATTGTAAAATAGAGATGCTCGAAAATGTGGCGAAGAAGTCCCATATTATTTATTAAAAATTCAAATCCGTTGGTTATGGCACATCGAGGGGATTCTGCAAATGTTCCCGAAAATACGAAAATCGCGTTTAGAGATGCAGCAGAATTAGACGTAGATGTAATTGAAACGGATGTTCATATCACCGCTGACAAAAAGCTAGTGTTCTTTCATGATAAAAAACTCGAAAGAACCACAAATGGAAAAGGAAAAATTACCAAAAAAACCCTAGAAGAACTAAAGAGCCTTGATATGGGCTATAAATTTGATCCAGAAGATGAAGGCAATTATCCTTATCGTGGAAAGGGGCTTAAAATTCAAACAGTCCCAGAAATCTTGGAAAAATATCCCAATATGCGATTCAATATGGATATAAAGGATAAAGTAAAGGATGCCCCCCAACATCTTGCAAATGTCTTGAAAACTTTTAAGGCTAATAAAAGAGTGCAAGTGGGATCCTTCCACCAAAAGCAGATTAATAAGTTTCGAAAATATTCCGATGCCCCCACTAGCGCAGGGCCCATTGAAACCTTCAAATTTTGGCGAACTGCGAAAAAATGGATCAAAAAGCATCCAAATTTCATGAACCAAAAAAACAAAGCATTACGAAAATTGGATTATACTCAGCAAAAAATTTTCGGGGAGGAACTTGCATATGTTTCTCTCACGGTCCCGATGGGATTTCCCTTAAGTAAATTCAACCCATGGATAAAATTCGTCACACCAGAAATCATAAAATTCGCCCATCTCGTAAATATCGCCGTTTTTGTATGGACAATTAATGAAAAAGAACACATGAAAACACTTTTAGATTGGAATGTCGATGGAATTTTTACGGATAAACCAGCTCTCATGTTGAGTGTTTTAGAAAGAATTGAAAACCAATATAATAAGGAAGAGAAAAAATGAAATATAATACTTCAAAAAGAGTAGAGAATATTAAGCCATTCATGGTGATGACTTTATTGGAAAGAGCCATTGAGTTAGAAGAGGAAGGAAAATCTGTGGTTCACTTTGAGATAGGGGAACCGGATTTCGATACTCCAAAACCAATAATTAATGCCGCCATGAGGGGTTGCCAAAATGGAAAAACTCATTACACCCATAGTGCAGGAATGTTGGATTTAAGAAAGAAAATATCCGCCTATAAAAAAAACACAAGGGGAATTCAAGTAGACCCCAAAAGGGAAATTATTATAACGGCAGGGAGCAGTCCCGCATTTTTTATCTCGTTGGCAACTTTAATCAACCCAGGCGATGAGGTTATCATCACAGATCCAGGATATCCATGTTATCAAAATTTTATAAAATTCTTTGGGGGAAAAACCAAACCCATTAAAATCTATGAGAAAGATATATTTAATCTAAATATAAATAGGTTGGAGGAGGCCATATCCTCAAAAACTAAAGTGTTAATTTTAAACAGCCCTTCTAATCCCACCGGACAGATAATACCGCAAAAAACATTGGAGAAAATTGCGACCCTCGCTATGAATCATGATTTTTATATAATAAGCGATGAAATTTATGCAGAACTAACATATACAGGAAAGATCGCCCCAAGCATCTCTGAAATACCTGAAATGGGGCAGAGAACGATAATCTTAGACGGGTTTTCTAAATTTTGGGCAATGACAGGGTGGAGGTTGGGATATCTTATTGCCCCCCATCAATTAATCCATAAAATGAACCGTGTAAACCAAAACTTCTTTATTTGTGCCCCAAGTATCAGTCAGGTTGCGGGTATCAAAGGATTGGATTGCCTTACTGAAACAAAAGAAATGTTAAATACTTACAAAAATCGGAGAGATTACATCGTAAAAAGAATAAATAACATTGATGGAATGTCTATTGAACCACCTACAGGGGCTTTTTATGCCTTTACGAATATCAAACAAATAACCTCCAACTCTAAGAAATTTTCCTGGGAATTATTAGAAAAAGCACACGTTGCGGCAACTCCCGGGATAGCATTTGGAAAGAATGGAGAAGGATATATTAGATTCTCTTATTGTACCAGTATGAAGAATCTTAAAGAGGGATTTGATAGAATTGAGGACTTCTTAGAGAAAAAGGACTAAACCTTAAAAATGAAGACATTTAATTAGATACTAAATCTTTAACGGGTCCCATCAATAAGTACTTTAAGAATCCTTCTCTTGTTTCTCTCTAAAGAGCTTTAGTGAATTATCCAAGCTGTTAAGTATAACCTTTTTCTCTTCATCATTCAATTTCTCGGCATCTTTAGTAATTCCATCAATCAAAGCCGAAGCCGCATCTGAAAGTTCATCCAAATGCACAAATTGCTCCACGGCTTGACTGGTTAGCCATAAATAGGTAAAAAGGGGATTAAAATCTTCTTTTTTCTTTTTAAACTGTCCCTCAATAACTTGCTTCACATCATAGACCGGCATTCCTAAACGGGTATATTGATTTCTTTCCTTATGAAACTCTTGAGCGGTCAGTTCTCCGCAAACTAACTCCCTAATATGGGGTGCCGCAATGAATTTTAGGCCTAAGGAACTTATTTTTCTGAGAACACTTGTAGTGATCTTAATGGCATCTTTTCTTTCCAAATCTGTTTCATTAACAAGTGAATCCACAATTTTCTGTGGTTTGAATTTCTGAATCTTTCCTCTAGTATTTTCAACTTTATTGGGTAAGAGATCTTCGGGTTTAATTAAATGACTTTCTTCTTCCGGATCAAAATCTATTTTAAACAATGAATCTTCATCTCTCGAAATGTAATGAGTATATAATAAAGTAAAATGGTTATTAATATAAAGATCATTATTAATAAAAAAACAGCACTCCTTGTGGGGCGGAGGTATCAGTATGGGCTCGACAAAAACAAATAAAGATATTTAAGCAAGGAATAAAGCGAGTAAAAAACTCAATAATCAAAAGACCATAAATAAATCTTCATTGGGCGGGTGGCAAATGGAACCATCCCAAAAAGCTCCCAATCGTCAGATAAGCCAATTGTTAATTTTTTTCCTTTATCAAAATGAATTTTTTGAAGAGAGCCCCCGTTTTTCCAGTCTAATATCCTCACATTATTCTTAAAATCACTTGTAAGGAGTAAATTTCCATCTTGACTAAACCTTAGATGAGAAATAGAGGCGGGAACTTTGATTCTCTTTAAAATACTGTTTTTCTTCAAGTTCCAGAGGTATAAACTCTTTTCCTTTCCTCCCGAGGCAAGAATGGGAAGAGTGGGATGAAAATCAATACTATATACAAATTTATTGTGACCAGTGAGACAATTTTTAAATTTCCCTTCAGGAAAGGACCATAAGTAAATTAGATTTTCATCACCTGAACTTGCCAATAGATCACCTTCTTCATTTATTTTAAGGACATGAATTGAGGATGAGGTCTTCATACTTGTGTGATGGGCCTCTATAATCTCTATATCTCTTTTTTCTCGATTTTTATGCATGTTTCGTTCTATGCGATAAAATTTGATCAAACAGTTTTCACCCGCTGCTATCAGGTTTTTTTCGCTTTTATCTAGACACAAAGCATAGATCTTTCCATTTTGATTAAAGGATCTGATGCATTTTTTATTAATCGTATTCCAAACTTTTATAGTGCCATCCTTTGAGCTCGAGAAAAGAAATTGACCATCATTGGTAAGGTATAAGTTTGTTATTGAGCCATTATGTCCAATAAAAGATTCAGCAGTATGAATGTGACGATTAGTATCTTCTTTAATATGGTCAGATTTAGGGAGCTTCCACCGTAATATCTTATTGTCCCATCCACCAGAATACACAAAGGAACAATCTTGACTGAAAATAATTACCCTAATTTCATCTTCATGACCCAAAAATTCTCCTATCTTAACTGCTGAATTGGATTTGTCGATGAAACTATTGGCCATTTTCGTTAAAAAAAATCGAATTTCGTTAAAAAACTCTTTCATCAACACTTTCAGAAATTACTAAAAAAGTGATAAAGATAATTAAGGGAAAGACAAAAAAAGGAGGATAAGATAAAAAAGGAAATAGAGTCAAAGCGCCCAATAAGACTAATTATCGATTCAATGGGTTTTTCTTTGCTTTTTTCTTGTAGTATCTATAAGACAGAACAATAAGAGAAGTTCCAAAAACCCCTAAAATAACTGATATTGTTATATAGGAGGTCCCTTCCAAAAAATTATATCGGTCAGGATCGGTATTAAGATGCCAAACCTCCTCAAGAAATATAAGACCATCCTTATCATAATCATCCTCTCCAATCTGTTGAACTTTTATGCAATGAAATTTACCTGAACTTTTTAGCACGAAGGCTTGATCATCCTTTATCTCCATATCTTCAACACTTTCAAAAAAACTACAATATCCGATTTTCGAGGGATCATCAAATTGATATATGTTAAAAGAATAGAACCGGTAATCAATGCTTTGAATATCACCCATTAAATTTCCATCATTTTTATCTAAAGCAAAAAAGAAATTTCCAAAAGAATCCACATCAATAAAATTTAAATCATTTTGTTGGAACTTAGAAATTACAGAAATTTTGGAGATATCCGAGATATTGAGTAAGGAAATACCCGCCTTCCCATTTGCAATTACTGCCATAGACCCAAAAAGTTCCATATCATACACATTGGAAGGAAATTCATAGGACTTTTTCAAGATCAAATTTGAAGGATCTGCAATATTAACAATTCTTAAGCCATACTCAAAATCTGATACATAACAGCAATCCCCGACGATTTCGAGATCATTAGCATTTTGAATGGTAATATTGAATTGATCCATTATTTTTATCGAATTTAATAAGGTTAAATTGAGGGAAAGAACACCATAATTTTGAGCGGATACATATGCTAAAAATCCGTCTATTTTAAGCTCTGAAGACAGAGAGAGACGATAATCATAAAAAGAGGATATTTTGTTAATATTATGGGGATTGGAAATATTATACACAAATAGGGATCCATTGGTAAATATTATATATGCAAGTTGTCCATCAATAGCGAGATTATTCACATCTCCACTCCAAACAACATTATCTAATAATTTGAAATTATTAATTTCACAATTTTGCATATCCAGTGAGTATAAGCCTTTTTTTCCCACAATAACCATAAGATTTCCCTTTATCCTAATCCTTTGGGGTTTTAATATATTTTTATCTATTTCCGTGATCTTTTTGGGAGGAATGAAGGGTGAGCTTATCATTAACGCGTTAATCCCTGGTGTATCATCCAAAAAGTAAAGGAAATTACTCGAGATTTGCATAGAGATGCAAGCCCCATTTGGTTCAAATGAACCTACAACAGAAGGATTATGAACATCTTTTAAAGAAATACATTTTAAGGATTCATTTTGCCTAAGAAAGCCATAATTCCCAGCAATCTCGATATCCAGGGCATGAGATCTTAGAGAAAGGGAATTGTTTAGTAAAATAAATGCACCAGTATTTATCTCGTAAATCACAATCTTTAATCCAATTCCAAGGACCAAATTACCTCCATAAAATGAACTTGAATGGTAAGATCCAGAAAGATTTATCTGTGTATTTAAAGTAAAATTAGGGAAATTAAATAAATAATATGAATATAAAATATCATTTTCAGAAATAATGATTAGATCTCTGCCACTTTGAATGATTTTTTTAGGGGAGTAGGATAAATTATAACTTTTTACCACACAAGGATTACTAACCACCGAAACATCCAAAGTAATTAAATCGGAATTACTGGAATCATTACCGAGAATAAAAGCATAATTTCCAAATAAATTGAAATCTTTGAGATGAGATCCTAGTTCCAAGGAGGAAACCAGATTATATGAGGAATGATCACTTAAATTTAAAATTTTAAAGCATGACTGTTCTAATAGATAAATATAATTTCCCCGAATCCTAAAAGCAATTGGATTATTAATGTCTTCTATATTTCCTAAATAATGAAAGTTATTTTCTTTGGTTATATCAAAAATAATAATTCCTTGGGATTTATCAAGAATATAGAGTTTATTATTTTGAACCTTTAAATCCAAAGGGTTCAGATCATTAAGATTAATCTCATCATTATCTGAACTTTTCGGAAGTATATTTGAAGAGATTTTTTGATTATATTCAACCCTATGTAGTAATTGAATATTTTGAATATTGATTATTGAAAAGGCTAAGACAAATATCAAAATCTTTCTTTTTAAGGAGTATTCTCCCATAAGTGTAGAAAGAATCAATCCAATAAAACGATTATTCTTCAACTTCGGATTTTGAAACTTTATTGGGGAATAATTCACGAAGTATTTCCGCAATCCTTTTACTCAATGCATAATCATTTAAAGGAATCTTCCTACGTCCCCACCAACCCACATTGTCCGTGATCTCCCAAGCAACATCATCAACATTTTTCCCCTCATCCAGCTTGCTAATGATTTTATCATATTTTCCATTCCTTATCTTTTGGGTTACATATTTATTAATATATTTTTCGGCTTCTTGATCGTGCAATTCTTCTAATCGATTGCTCATGTATCGAACTTTTTTGTCTATGTATTCAATAATTCTGCTCTCATTTTCGTATTTCCCATTATAAAACATCCTGCTGGTTGCTAGGGCTTCTGTATATTTTTTAAGATCTTTTATCTCCAGCTTATTAATTTCCAACAAGCCCATATTCATTGCTTCCCTTGCTTTCGAGTTCATCCGTTCAAGAAGGTAAGTTGGAAATTTTGGAATGGTGTCAATAATATCTTTCAAGCTTTTTTTCTTCTGAATTTGGCTTGAAGATTGAATGGAATTTTTCTTTTTTTTAGGGGTGGCTTTTGTTTTTTCTTTGACACTCCTTTTCTTTTTCTCTTTCTTTTTCTTCTTCAATTTCTGTTTTTTGGGTTTGATTTTAGCTTTTTCTAACTTTGTTTTCTTTTTCTTATTGATTTCCTCTGTTTCTTCTTCCAACCCTTGATGGGAATATAGCTCATTATTTAAGGATAAAAGATGTTCTTTGGGTATTTTATTGAACTTTTCATCTAAAACCTCAAAATCTAGACTATAGCCCCTCGGTTTTGAACGAGAATAATTTAAAATATCTTCATCCGACAATTTTTTTTTAATATCTTCCGCTGTCCATTGAGGAGGCAATTCTAATGTGGTTAGATGTTCGATAAGCTCATCTAATGAAGTGATAATTTCATGTTCTTCAAAGAACATGACTATTTGATCTACAAAATCAGGATAATATAGCAAGGAAAACTGTGTTTGCTTTGAAGTTTCTTCAACTACCTTCTTAAGATTTTTCTCATTCATCGAATAGCCCCGAGGGGCTGAACGTGAATATTCTAAGACATCTTTATCCTGTAAAAACTTTTTAAAATCCTTCACAGAAAAGTCAAGAGAATTTTTAAGGGATTCAAGTCCTTCTCTGAGTTTTTTAGCACTTGGAAAGAGTGGCTTTTCTTCAAAAAGTAATTTGAGGTTTTTAATAAAGGATGAGGATTGAAGTAAAAGTTCTGGACTTGTTTTTTTTGTCAATTTTCAAAAACTCCCTTAGTTCATCTTTTAATCTTGTTGTGATTAATTGTTCCCTATTTAATAATACACGGGCGTAATTTTTTAATTTTTTTAATTATCTCCAATTTATGAAATCCACAAATACGATTAAATCGAGAAAATCAGAGGTTTTTAGAATAGAATAAATCATAAAAATAATAAAAAATGATGCTATTTAGAGTAATTTATCCAATAAAGACTGCCAGGTTTTATATTGAAGCTCAAATTTAGATAGTTTTTTGGTAAAATTTTTCTCTAATTCCTCTAAACAGAGTGCACCTGTAGATCCAATATGGTTTTTATTTTTAATATTTTCATAGGGATCTTCATTTTCCAATTCTTCTAAATTATTCCCAATTTTTCTATAAGCATCCCTAAAGGGCATTCCATCCTTAACAAGCCTATATGCGGCATCAGCTGCATAAAGTTCTGGTTTATGGGCTTTAATCAAGCTTTTTTCATTTGGTTTAATATACCCAAATACCAATTTCGTTATAGTCAACATTTGACCTATATGTTTAAAACCATGCATCAATAACTTTTTAGTTTCCTGATAGTCTCGATTATACCCCGAAGGCACATTAGTGATGATTTGTTTCATCGATTGTTCAAGACCCAAAATAATATGGACCCGAGCCCTCATCAATTCCATGACATCTAAGTTCTTTTTCTGAGGCATGATGCTGGAGCCAGTGGCAATTGCATCGTCGATTTCAAAAAAATTAAATTCCTTGGTGGTAAAAAGGAGCAGATCTGAGGCAATCTTATTCAAAACCAGTGCGATTTCGCTAATAGAATGCATTATATGAGATTCAACTTTACCCCGGGAATTTCCACAATATATCGAATTTCTTTGAATCCTTTCAAAACCCAAAAGAGTGGTTGTCATGGCTCTATCAATATCAATAGATACTCCATACCCCGCACCTGAACCAAGAGGATTCATATCATTTATTTTAAGAGATGCCCCCAAACTGATTAATTCATCCTTTAGGGACTCCACGAAAGAAGAAGCCCACATCCCGACGCTTGAGGGCATTGCCAATTGCATATGTGTATATCCCGGCATTGGGATGAATTCATATTTTTTGGCAAACTTTAGCATTTCCAGAGCCAATTCAATAACTTGGAAGATCAATTGAAATAGATTGTACTTTGAGTACAAACGAGTATCCAATAAAACTTGATCGTTTCTGGAACGTGCAGTATGAATTTTTTTCCCCACATCCCCACAAATCAGTATTAGCTGATTTTCCACTTTAGTATGAATATCCTCATCCTCTATTTTGATCTCAAATGAATCTTGTTTAATTTGGGACATTATTTCATTTAATCCCTTTAATAGAACATCTAATTCTTCTTCAGTTAATATACCTATACTTTGGAGCATTTTAGCATGAGCCGCGTTGCCATAAACATCAAAAGGTGCCAAATTTAAATCAAGGAGATAATCACTACCCACTTCGAATTTTTCAATCTCTTTATTGAGATTTGTATCTTTTTTTTGCCATAGTTTCATCCTAAATCACGATTAATAGAATTATTATATTATAGATAAGAGGAGATATAATAAAAGAGCGATTAATTGAAGTAGATCAAAAAAATTGAAACACAAATACTTAACGTGTGATCGGGAAACCAACATTAAAAACAATGGAAAAGAGAATTGCTAAGACAAAAGAGCTAATAATAGGTTTTTTAGATAACAAATGAATCCAGTTTATATAAAACAGGTCAAAGATGAATATCACCATCACAAAAATTAAGCCAAAAACAATAAAGCCCTCAAGAAAAGAACTCATAAGAGGAAAGCCAAGAGAGATCCCTATTGAAAAAGTGATTGAAACACCCAATATCATTGAGGAAATAAAAGATTGTTTTATATAAGAAAAAACAAAAGTGATTGTTTCTTCGCCCAAATGAGGAGTTTTTCTCTTGAGAAATAACTCGTGAGAGAACATGAGGGGGGAAACCATTATGATCGAAAGGAACAATGAAAACAACCTTTCAGAAGAAAGCCATAGGCTAAAGAGAGACTCTGTCCAAAAGTAAAAAATAAGCAAAACCAGAACAGAGAAGCAAAATAATAAAAACAATAGAAAGAGCGCATTGGTTTTTATTTTTGGAGTATTCATAGACTTTTTAATTTTTGGGATATCGTCTTTAAATCTTGTTTGGTTTAGTGCGAATATAAACCCAATACCAAAAATACCACTCAATAGAATCTGGGGGAATGCATTAGAGACGATAAAAGATGCCATAATGGGTAAAGATAGATCCAAAGAACTTCCGAGAATTCCTGGGATAATTCCAATAAATAAAATATAGAAAATATATGACAAAAAATCCTGGTTAAAATGTCTCTCCGAGGATTCAAGACTTTTTTGGTCTAATTTTTTAGACTCCACAGACTCGTCCTCCTTATTATTTCTTGGGAAAAGGAATTTCCCATAACTGGTCAAAGGGAGGAATAGGAGGAAGCTGGAAACGAGCCCGGTCCCACCCAATATAAGCCTATACCATGAAATATAGGGCATTTCTTGAGAAGAAAGGAAAGATTCTGGATCCATTTGAAAAGAAAGAGCCAACCAATTTAAACAATCTTGTATAATCCTTGTGTCATAAACTTCGGTTAAATGATCTGCATTTTGATAAGTTTTTAGTAACCGGGCCCCACCCTCCTTAAAATCAGGATTATATATTTTTCCTATCGCGAAGCTCTCCCGTTCTACCCCACTGGCCGTAGCCACAATTTCTTCTCCTTCTTCAACGCTCACCAGTTCATCAATATTCCCTACACCAAAAAATAAATTATGGGGTGTTGTTATATTCGTGTAAGCCGCAATACTTTCATTCAAATAGGAAAGATCATATTTTTCATTTGGAAGCAAGGAAGAGGAGGAATTACCATTTGGAGAAGCCAAAGCGATCGTGGAAATTATTCTTTGATCCATTGAGGCGGTCTTTATCGCGGTCATTGCGCCCATAGAATGACCAATAATCCCTATTCGGCTTATATTAATGGAGTATTTGGAATAATTAAGCATATAATCAATCGCATCCCTAGCTGCAAACCGCGAATGATTTGTGAAATAATAGGGAGATTCAGACATCCCATGTCCCGGCATTGTGATTGAGATCGTGGATACACCTCTCCTCGCTAGCTCGATGCTAAAAGACAACATAAATTCCTTTGTCATGGCAAACCCATGAACTAAGACAATTAATGGTCGTTCTTCCTCTGGATTACCGTTGGGACCTTGATGGGGTTCATAGATTAAAGCATCAATTTTTTGATTTTTTGAGCAATATTGGATTTCTCTAATTTGAGAATTTGGGAGAACTCTCTGCACGTAAAATAGAGAAACAGCCGAAAAGATAATGCCAAATAAACAAATAACAAACAAATATTTCCGTACTTTTCTCAAATTTACTTGCATAAGAATTGTTAATAAAGAATTAAAAAAAATTATTATGTTTTTTTATCCATCAGGCCTATTTCATTCTTGCTAATAATTTTTTAATTGGTTGCCTGAAAAGAAATACGATTATGAGGGTTAATCCAAATGAAGCCAGAAAAATTGCCCATAAATCGACCAAGTATTTGCTAAAAATGTTTGTGGCCAAAAGGAATAACAACAAACCTAAAATGACGCTGATAAACATAATAGTGATTTTTAGTATAGACATCTTGAGAGGAGTTAAAACCTCTTCATCCCGGGTACATGTTTCATGATTCTCATCGAAACATTGTAACCTTTCCTCGTCTGTTGTTTTATCTGGACAAGTTCTGCATTTTAAAGGTAAAATAGCATCAACCGCGGATAATTGAGCAGATTTATTCATGTTTTGCAGTTCTTTATGAATATTAAAGATTTTACGCTCTTGTAACCTCTGAAGTTTATCAGTTCCCTCTATTTGTTTGAGCATCTGAAGTTCGTTGATTGCGTCTTGCAATTCAACTAGCTTTTCTCCATAATTGGACGACATAATTCATAAATTCCTTTTTTTCTCTTTATGCATAAAAGAAGATGTTCATATTTGGTTCTTTTATATCACTAACTAGTAAATGTTTTTTGTTAAAAAAAATATGCATTAGAATTAGAAAATGTAAACTTTGTAATACATAAAAAACATAAAAATATTGAAATCTTTTAAGAAAAAAAGATACAAAGTAAAAAAAACCAATATTTTTTGAGAATATTAAAATTTGAAAAACTTTATAGGAAGGCAAGAGGAAATTGCGGAATTTCGCGGGAAAAATGGGAATAATGATATATTTAATTGAAAGTTTTTATTATCGATTTATCTAAATAAAATAATTGTTATGTTCAGGCTTTAGACAACACTATAGTTTCCACAAAATAACATTTGGAACACCAGAAGAATAGATGAAGAAAGAGAGATTAAAAAATTAATTATTTTTAAAAAAGATCTATATTAATTCAATTTCTATTTTCTTATACACAGGCGAACATATTTTCCTTACACCATGACTTCCAGGTGAATAAGAGCATGTTACTAATCCAGCTTTATCTAAAATCTTGATTTGTGCCGAAATGTTAGCTTCAGTTTGACCGAGATTCTGAGAGATTCTGGATACATCCAATGGTTCCTTATTAATTAAAAGTATTATTGCCCTTCTTGTTTTGCTACTTAGAGCCTTAGCAATCAAGGAAAACTTAGGGTCTGTGAAATTTACAAATAAGTTATCTTCTTGATTTGTTTGTATTTGGGATTGAGTAGAGGACATATTTTTCAACTTTTTTTGATTTTTTGTTTTAGTTCGAAAAAATACTATTTATTCAAAAGATCATTTGATCTCCAAGATATAAGAAAATATTTAAGTATAAAACACTTTCGATGTACCCGAATTGTACAAAAGTTTACCTATGAATACTTTGTAATTGAATTTATACTTATTAAGAAAAAATCAATAGAAATTAAAAAATGTAATTTGAGGTCTCTCAAAACTATATTAATATAATTTTTAGTAATAAACAAAGCTATCCATCGTAATACTATGTATACTTTTATCATATTTCTAAACTCTATTAAAGAGATTCTAATGGAGCCTTAGCAGATTAGAAACATAAGTAACAAAATAAAAATAAGATAAATTAACCATATATTGTCTTTGGCCACTTTAATAAGGTCTAGAAAAGGTCTGATTTAAGGGCGAATTAGGCAATAAAAAGGTTAAAAGATTAAGCTCTAGCTAAAGTGAATAATTTATTAATTGGCTAGATTGATAAAAAGGATTTATATGATTTAAAATAATAATGGGGCATTATTGAAGAGGCTATTAACCCATAAATATATTCATAGAAATGAATATTACTCACATTCTTGATTTCGATACCCAGTTCTGTCATTTCAGAGATTCATCATTTTTTGAGGAAATCATATCAGAAAATACAGAAAAGTAAAGCAAGATAAAAATGTTAAAAAATTTTTTTATGAAGAAGTTTTTTTATATCTAATATGGGGAGAGCGAAAACCAATAAGAAAAAAGAAGCCTTTACTATCCGTCTACCACCAAAAACTATTAAAAAAATCGAAGAGGTAGCAAAAATTCTCGGATTAAAACCATCTGTTGTGGGTAGGAATTATTTAAATCTCTCTGAATATATCATGGTTTCTGCGAATACTCAGATCCAAACCTATGATAAGACACCCTTGGCTTCAATACCTCTATATATTCTAAAAAATATTTTTGGATATCTTTCGGAGCAACAACAATTTGATATTGGAGATTCATTAGGAGTTATCATAAATACTAACGCAAATCTGCTGGAAAAACGGGATATCGAATCAAAGTTAAAAATGATAAATGGACTTGGTTGGATGGAGGTGAGAAAATTGGGGAGCAAATGGGCTTTTTCAGCCCAAGAATTCCCAATAGCAGTTGTTCATGCTTTAGTATACAGAATGTTGCATAATAGAAAATATCCTCAAATTTGGACAAGAGATTATATACAGCCTCATCTGAATAAAACCACAGATGAGCTCAAAGATATTGCAAAAGATAACAGGAAAAAAGACAATAATCTTAAAAGAATTGATCAAGAAATTCCAAAATTTGATCGAGAATTAGGGGGAAGTATTGAAAACTATTCAGAAGTATGTCGATACTATTCCTTCAATACTTTAAAGATAAATAATGATGAAGAAGAATGAATAAAATTAATAGATAGAGAGATTTTCTTATTTTAAGCAGAATTACTTGCTAATCCCAGGTAATATAAAGAGAACATTATTACCCCGAATAAAAATTTCTTCTGAAATTTCCTTTTCGGATTCTTTCAATGGTTTTTCTGCATCAAAAGGGATTTTTTCCGCTTTACTGAGCATGACGTTCATAAAATTATCGTACTTTTTTAAATTACCTTTGTATTCTGTTCCATCCTTTAATCTTATAACAATTTCCGATCCAATGCTACTTTGAAGAAATTTCAAGGGATTTAATGCGAAATTATAAGCCATATATACAATTTAATTATTCGATGTATTTTAAATTAGTGACGAGCCGTGAAGAAAAAAGATAAAAAAACACACATGGTTCAGCAATATAATAATGAATCATATGTAAAGATCTATGATAAAAGATATCGAACCGATCAATTTATGAAAATCCAACTTTTTATGGAATATTTGAATTATAATAGCCAAAAAATGGATGAAAAAGTTATTATGGATTTTGGGGCGGGAACGGGATTATTTTGGGAATACATTGAGAAAAAAATCCTTGTAAAACCTGAAGAAAGTAATAACTTTAATGATCAAAATGCTTCCAATAAAGAATATTCAACCAATCAAACTATGCCCTTATTTAGATTAGTTGCTCTCGATATCGCTTTTGGAATGTTAAGGCAATATAGAGAAAAATTAAAAGAAAAAACCGGGATTCAAAATTATAAATTAGAAGGAAAAAATAACATTCATTTTATATGTTGTGATGGAGAGTACCTTCCATTGCGGAATGAAAGGTTTGATCAAATCTTTAGTTTTACTGCAATTCAGAATCTTCCAGATATCCATAAAGGATTGGAAGAGATTAAAAGAACGATGAGATCTAATTTCACGCACGATTTTTTGGCTTTGTCACTTTTAAAAAAAAGTTTCAAAAATTTAAATCAATTAGAAGAATTATTTAGAGCATATTGGAAGAAACCAAAAATATTATCTTTTGAATCAAAAACTGGAGAAATAAACCTCGAGAGGAAAATGCAATTAGATCTCAATATTCCTAAAAAAATCGAAGATTTTTTAATTTTAATCGAATCAGAATAGGAAAGAATGATACCTTAAAGCGGTCATCTCTATTAATTTAGTGATTCGCTTAAGATATTTTATTTCTATCCGTATTTCACTTAAGATAATTGACTTCCAGTATCTTCAAACCCCATACCCTTCATAAATTCATCAATATTAAACGAAATCTGAAAATTTTTGAAAAAATAATTTTGTACATTAATCAAATCCCGCTCCAAATATGAATGGGCGTTAGGATGGTCAGAATTAACCCATTGGGGATAATCAATAATTATAACTCTCTGATTATCCAATGAGAGCAAAATATTATACTCACTCAAATCACAGTGAATGATATTGCCTTTTTTATATAAGATCTCAACTTGTTCTAACACTTCTTCAAGAATTGATTCTGGATCCTCAAGATCTTCAACCGTACTAAGAACTCTTCCCGAGATCAAACTCATAACTACAATATGGCGGTTTTGACCATAAGGTATGGGGGTTCCCAAGTTTAGATCTTTTATTTTTTCTAAAGCTTTGTATTCCCGTTCGGCAGACAATCTTGAGACATACAGCCAAGAGATATGCTTCCTTTTTTTCACATAACCCCTGAGCTTTCTCACTTGCCGAAAACTAGTTTGACCCACCCGGTGAATTTTCATTGCCACCTTTTCTCCATCTGGAGTTTGTGCGAAGAAGACATCAGATTCTTTTCCTCTGGCCAGTGCCTTTCCCACACTGGAGATAATTTCTTTTTTTGCCAATGTGTGAAGGGCAAGAATATCGTAGGATTCTGAAATCAATTGATAACCTATGTATCCTACTTGGGAGTTTCTCTGAAGTAATCCCTTTTTGTGAAGCTGATCTAATCGATATTGGGTTTCATCACGGTTATAACGGGCATAAAAACTTATTTGTTCCATAGGTACATATTTAAACCGCCTCATCCCGAGCTCAATTGCTTGAAGCACTCGAAAATGTTCCGGTTCAAGCTCTCTTACCAAATTTGCTGCCCGTAATACTTGTGACATCTTATATTAAATAAAAGAAGTAGTATTAAATAGTATTTTCCAAAAGCATTATATTTTATAATAATTAAGACAATTTTTGGTGAAATTATAGGAGAGGCAGACTTGATTGGATAAAGGAATAAAACTATTATCGAAGGGGGTCACTGATACACAATAATTTCCTTGAGTCATTTTATTCATGTTTAGAACATATGTATGCTTTTCCAGTAGAGGAGAGATTTTTTTATGATATGATATAATAAAGAGGTTTTTGGGAGTGTAGAAAAATGAATTTCCAGAATTAAAGAGTTTTAATCGAGAAAAAGCGCTACGGATTGCGTTAATGATATTTTTTTCAGAATTCCCCTCATCATTTTCAATTGATTGGGAATTTAAACTATCAATTTGTTGATATTCATCCAAAACGCTTAAAAGATACTTTCTGGTATCCATATCATCTTCATCTTTTTTCCTCATTATTTCCAGGGTTTCATCTTGCAGTGGATAAAATGAATCATCTTTAAAAATTCCATTATGGAACATACAAAAGTTAATCCCTTGATATTTAATACAAATTGGATGTACATTATGAATATCTCTCTCAAAAGCAAAACGGGCATGAATGGCAATAAATCGACTTTCTATTTTTTTTATGGTTTTCAAATTGTAATGCCAAATGGGATTTGGATATCTTTTAGTCCTAAAATTCCCCCTTTCATCTAACCAAGAAATTCCCCATCCCATCGCATGATATCCTATCCAATCCTGTCGCTTTCGATTTCCAAAATGGCAATTTTTCAAAAATTTTCTTAGGTAATTTTCAGGGATTGAAATTTTTTGAGATCCAAAGTAACACATCATTCGACACATACATTCCCAAATTTTTTCTTAAATTTAAACTAGCAATAAATTACTGAAAAATGACATTATGATTAAAGAAAATAAGAAAAAATTAAAAAAATCCGAAAATCGGTTGTCGGACCTATATTTTAGCAATGAGAAAGATTTCAATCTTCAACAGTCTCAATATCGCCGGGTGCTGCATTCTGAAGATCTTTCATTTTTCTTTTTCTGTACCATAAGGCACCACCCACTGAAACGGAAGTACCCACAGTTAGGAAGATCGCCAAGTAATAATTTCTGCGAGTTATGCTCCGAACGTTAAACCTGAATGTTTTCAAATTCACGTTTCCGAGATTATCAACCGCATAAATCACAATGGAATGCTCTCCGCTTTCTTTGGCAATTAATTCATAGGTCTCGTTTGTAAATTGCTCATAGCTTGTGGCATTGTCCCATTTGTAATACACCTCGCTGACATTATTCAGATCCTCCACTAAAAATTCAATAACTTGGTTTCGATATATCTCTTGACTGCCATCTAGATCTTTCAAGATTATCTCAGGGCCAGTGTTATCCGCGTAGAACGTGAAGGTAACATTCTTTTCATTCAAACATTCGTCAATAGCATATATAGTGAGCTCATGTTTGCCTTCCTTATTTGGGATTTCAGTCTTGATAGTCTGATCTGATTCAATATTTTCACCTTTATCCCAGCTATAGTGGGCCCTATCAAAGGATGGGTCTGTTATTTTAACTTCAACCGCTTCCGAAGATTGGTAGTATTTCTGTTCCATAGGTTTTACCAATTCAATGGCAGGATTTTCCAAATCCCTCATAATAAAGAAGGTATAATTCTCTTGATGGAAATTTCCTGCTTTATCGGCCGCAGAGATTTTTAATTCGTGCCAACCTTGATCTAAATTACGGGTTTCAATATTCTGCAAATCAGAGATCTCCAATTCGCGAGAATCTGAGTTATCCCACTTATATGATACTGAATTCAGATATTTATCATAGGTTTGTACGGAAACGCCATCCTCATAATAAATGTATGAATTGTTTTCAAGTTGTTCGAGAGAGATTTCTGGAGAGGTATAATCCATAATCACTTCAACACTATCGAGATAAGGATTACTTGCCGCATCATAAATAAGGATATCATAGTTATGAGTATCCTCTGCGAGGCCTTCATCAATTTCAACGATAACTTCCTCATTATTAAACCATTTTTCATATTCGGTTTTCCGTTCTCCATCTACATCAACAAAATAAACGCCTGGATATTCATCTTCCATTATCCAAGTTAAACTTTCATTCCCATAACCTTCTTTGAGGTATTTTGTATTGGGTTCAACTAGGCTTCTGGGTTC
>CAZEPC010000034.1:0-20600 GCA_964513765.1 uncultured archaeon | reverse complement strand
TTATAAATTAAAAAAATTAGATACAGAAACTTATTTAATATTACTCCAATATCCCACATTCTCACAGATCGGCGAGTGGATATATTACGCAAAATTGATGGTTAAAAAATCTAAATATGGAAGTGCAATCCCTCTCGTTCTGATACCTGGATTTTCGGTTGACCAAGCATCCGATCTCGGAAAATTCGGGATTTACACAATAGAAGATTTTGTGTATCGGAAAGATATGATCAAGGGATTAAGGAGAAAAATACTGAATATGAGCAGAAGCGATTACAGAGAATTTCTTAAATATATAAATCTCCTTAGAATTGACGGGATAAATATTTATATTGCCAATTTATTATGGGAGGCAGGCTATACTAATTATAAAATGCTACGAGAAACGGATCAAAATGAAATTTTTTACGCAATAAAGAAAATTCACGAAGAAAAAGAGGAAGAAAACCAAACTATATCCTTAGAAACCGTAAAAACTATTCAGAATAAAGTGAAAAATATGGAGGAAATCGAATAATGGTAGATATTTCAGATTTTGTACTGATACTCTCTATTACCGCCGCTGTTATATCATTTATTGTGGGATTTTTATTGGTATACGGAAATCTCAAAAAGGTTAATTTAATTGAACGGGAGAAATTCAATGTCGAAGATATCGGAACTTGTATAATATTTGCTGGGATTTTTTCCGCGGTTTGGGTCGTGCTCATTAATCTTTTCTATGGCGTCTTTCGGCCAAATGATCTATCTGGCACAAATTTTATACAATTTATGATAATCTTTTTAATTTTGATGTTGATGGCTTTTCCTGTGTATAATGCAACAGTCTTAGCCAGACCGACATCTGATGCAACCACAAATTTTGATAAAAAGCTGGAAGAGAAATTTTTAGACAGATTCAAGGGAAAAAAATCATATATTGCTTCATTTGGAGTATTCCTTATCATCTACTTTGTACCAGTATTCATTCTCTATTATTTTTTGGATAAAACTTTCGTGGAAATGCTTTATCTATGGTTTGCTTTTATTCCCTTGATATTCCTTAGTACATTTTCGGCCTCAGGTCAAATTGCAGGAATTATCTCAACCACGTATAGCCATCAACTCCATATCGATCCCCGAGAAGAGAGATACATTACAAAACAGAAGAATTCCAACAGCCTAAAGGATTTTTTTAAGAAAATAATCCATATTTTTACGATTCTAATTGCATGGATCCCATTTATTTCGGGATTCTACACAATATATTCTTCGATTTCAAAAGGAATGAGTTTAAGACAAGGGGAGACACTTGATACGGGTTTTTCAATTATTTCATTCATAACCCTCTGCATACAAGTTATTTTTGCTGTATATGGGTTCTTTTCCAAATATTGGCGTAAAAAAAGTAAAACAAAAACAATAGATTTTATGTTTTCGGTTTGGATTTTTATTGCAATTAGCATTAATATACTCATCAATTTTTCGGTAATCGCGCCAAACTTATTAAATGCAATTCTAAGTCGGTATAGCATACTTCAACCCTTAAACACCCTCTTTTCGGATCCTCTGATTACATTACCCTTAATTTCTACTCAAGGATTCATAATGGTGTTTTTTGGAGGATATTTATTGATTAATAGAAATACTGATTTCCACGCGGATCTTAAGCTTAATTCAGTAAATAGGTCTTTTGGATTACGTTCAATCGATGAGTTACAAAAAGCAAAAAGAAAAGAGAAAAAAATTGAAACGGTAAATATTAAGGATTTGGACATATTGGTGAAGTCCGTGTTATTATATCCACTCTTTGATAAAAATGGAGTGGATCTTCATAAAAGTGTTCGAAAAAAATCACAGCAATATCTTTATCTGGCTGCCTATGAGGATGAGGATAGAGCTAAAAAAATTGTGGAGGTAGTTGCCCAAAACACAATTGAATACAGCCCAGAAAATATTAAAAACCTCTCTTTATTGGCTAGGATTTTTGAAAAATTGGACAGAACTCTCATCAAAATGCGCGTAAAGCTAGATATTCAGAGGGTTTTCTTTAGCAAGGAGGGAGTCCAGTTATTAGGGCAAATAGGGCAAGAACATCCAAAATTAATAATGCAAAGGCTTATAAGTGCAATCTCAAAATCCGAACCTCAAATGCAAAAAGCCATTTTTGACGCAATAGGAGATATTGGGGAAGGAAAGAAAAACATATCGAAAATCCTCAAAAAATTGGGCATTTTTATGACTTCTAAGGATTTCGATTTAAGGAAACGGGCTAGTGACGCAATAACAGAAATGATAATCGAGGGAGACTACAACGACAATGAATTCGTTTCCATTGCCTTAGAATTTCTGTATAGAATCTTAGAAGAAAATTCTATGAATGAAGAAATCGTGGAAAATGCCTTGGAAACTATTTTAAATTTAACTGCAAAGGTTCCAAAACAGATTTCCTTGGAAAAAATATACCCATTTTTAGAATATAAGAAAGAAACTGGGGAATTTGAAAATTTAAACCATTCTGCAATTCAATTTGTCATTCAATATTCCCTAAACATTATCGCGTATTGTGTCTATTATAACTTGGAATCATTCCCGTTACAAAAAGTCATAAATTATTTGGATGATGCTGAGCCTTATATTCGATATGTGGCCTGTGATGCCATTGGAAATTACATTCTATTGAGTCCAAAAAATAAAAGCGAGGAAGTCCTCCATTCAGAGAAAGAACGAATTTTAGAAATTTTAATAAAAATTTCGATAGATGATGCAGATGAGGATGTAAGGGAAATGGCCATTGAGAGCATCTCTGAATTCTTGGTTATGAATGAAGAAAAAGGATTTGAAAAAATAAAAATTGATGGGCAATCTATGAGTGTTCTCCAATTCTATCTCGATAAATTGGGGGATGAAAATACCGAAGTAAAAAATAGGGCCAGTGAAGCGATCAAAGCAATCGGACCTACCTCAAAGGAAAATATATATGATATCCTCGAAACACATATAAAGGGAAAGAATCTGGAGGTCACTAGAGATTTGACAGAGGCCTTGGGATTGATGAATGACGAAATCCATAAAGAAGTAGATCTTACGATGCTATATGATTTACTTTCCCATCAGGATCCTAAAGTAAGAGAAAATGCTGTTTTTGCCTTAGGAATGATCGGCCAAAGGCGTTATAATGAAATAAATCTCAATAAGATTATTAAAATGTTGAAAGATGAAAGAATCCAAATCAGACTCCAAACAATATATGCGTTAGGGCTCATTGGGAAGAAAATTGAAGTGGCAGATCTCATTATAGAAGCACTAATTAATGGATTTTTCCATCTGGACAGAACCAAAAAAGAGAATATCTCGGAAGTGGAACTCTACGCGGAAAGCTTGGGAAACATAGGATCCTCCCACCCTTCCAATGAAATTGTAATCACCCTTCAACAAGCATTAATAGGAGATACAAATGTATATGCCAAGGATGTTATTGCAAAAGCACTCTATAAAATTGGAGAGGGGATGATAAAAAGAGGAAATGCTAAAAGAGTCATCGAGAATGAGCAATTTTATAACCAAATTTCTTGGTTACGATTCTCAGAAAAGGAGCAATTTACAATTGGGAATATTATCATAATTTTAATCGAAGCCATCCAACTAAAGGGTGTTCCTACGGTGGTTATGAATGAGATCTCCGATTCCCTCCAAGATCTCCTTCCGGCATTCTTGTTTGTTGAACAAGAGAAAAACAATAAATTGCTTTTAACTATAAAAGATCTCTTGGAACAAGCATATTATAGTAATTATGACACAGAGATATTGGAAACTATTGATAGGATCGATTCCTTAATAAGCTTCAAAGGATATTTCGAAGAACAAAATCCACTTCTCCAATATTATTCGACTTTCTTCGCAAAGTCCTACTCTCCCGATGGAAAGCAATTTTATGATCAAGGGATGATCTTCATGCACCAAAAGGAAGAGCCAAAATTTATTGATTACGCCATTAAATCTTTCGAAACCGCTATAGATTTAGCACCCAATGAATTCTTCACCCCCGATTGCTATTTACAATTGGGAAAAATCCACACATTTAGAAGAGATTTCGAAAATGCTAAACAAATGCTCAACGAGGCTCTTGAGGCTTTCGCCTCCTTAGATAATATAAATAAAATGAAGGAAGCCCAAAAACAGTTTAAAAAGCTTGAAGAGCTGAAGAAAGCCTAAAAATAGGGATGAAACAAAGGAAAAAAATTTTTTATTTTTTTCTAAAGATACTTAAACCAGCATTTACATTTTATTATTATGCTTCCCAGATCTTCTGGTATTTTGCTACACCCAACATCTCTTTTCACGAAATATGGAATAGGGGATATTGGGCCAATTGCTTTTGAATTTATAGAATTTTTAAAAAACACCAAACAATCTTTTTGGCAAATGCTCCCTTTAGGTCCTACAGGATATGCAGATTCACCATATCAAGGATTATCTGCATTTGCCGGGAATCCATTATTAATTAGCATTGATAAACTTATTAAGATGGATTTAATCGAGGAAAACATAGCCTTAAAAATATTTGAAGAAGGCAATCAGCTGTATAAAAAATGGACCAAAAAGATGAAAATTGATTATGAGAGGGTGAGAAAATGCAAATACAAGGTATTTCAAGAGTGCTTTAAAAATTTCAATCAATCCGAGAGCAAATATGCTGAATTCCATGAAAAATTCAAAGCATTTTGTGACAAGCAAGCATATTGGTTAGATGATTATGTCTTATTTTACACATTAAAAATAGACCATGACCTCAAACCTTGGACAGAATGGAAGGAAAATTATTTTAAGAGAGGAGAAAATGCAATTAAGGTATATGCGGCAATGCATAAGAAGAAACTTAAATATTATAAATTTATCCAGTGGCTTTTTGATGAACAATGGAAAGAACTCAGAAAGTTTGCCCATAAGAATGGAGTGAAAATTATTGGAGATATGCCCATTTTTGTGGCACATGATTCATCAGATGTTTGGTGCAACAAAGAATTATTTACTCTTAAAGAAGATGGCAGTTTAAAATACCAAGCAGGTGTTCCCCCAGATTATTTTTCAAAAACAGGGCAGTTGTGGGGCAATCCCCTTTATAATTGGGATAAACTAAAAGAAGATAATTATATTTGGTTTATCCATAGAATTAAGAGATTGCTAGAATTAGTTGATTATATCCGAATTGATCATTTCCGGGGATTTGAAGCATATTGGAGAGTAAAGGGAGATGCTGAAAATGCAATTAAAGGGAAATGGGTTGAAGCTCCCGGAAAACAGCTTTTCATCGAGATTAAAAATGTTCTTGGTGAGCTTCCTATAATTGCAGAGAATTTAGGTGTGATTACTCCAAAGGTTGAGCAACTTCGGAAGAAATTTGGATTTCCAGGTATGGCTGTTTTACAATTTGCTTTTAGTAGCGATTATAATAATCCACACTTACCACATAATTATGAAAGAAAAACGATTGTATATCCTGGAACCCATGATAATAACACAATCAAGGGCTTTTGGAATAATGATGCAACCAAAGATGAAAAAAGAAGATTACTCTTATACTTAAATTTAAAAAAGAATAATATTGGAGAAGGAATGATTCAAGAGTTGTATAAAAGTGTCGCAAATTGTGTAATTGTGCAGTTTCAAGACATTTTGGGTCAAAACGAACAATTTAGAATGAATACCCCTAGTGAATCTCAAGGAAATTGGCAATATATAATTGATATAGAAAAAGTACCTCAAATTAAGAAAGAATGGCTGGATCAGATGACAGTCCTATATGGAAGATATGTAAACACCAAAAACAATAAATAAAATCTATTTACTATATAAGAAATCTTTTTATTCCTTTTTCTCTCTTTATTAATTTAAAATCAGATAAATCCCAATCGTGGAAAATTTTTTTGGGAATAATGATATTTTAATACAGAGAGATTTGAATAAGAATTAGGGAAAGATTGAATGAACAAAAAGGAGAAGGGTCCGACAGAATCCCAAGATGGATCAAATAAGAAATCTGAAAAAGAAAAAAAGGGAAAGGTTGAATTACAAGAAAATACCATGGATTTTTCTATGGAGAAAGAAAAAAATGCAAAAACCTTAATATACAAACATCATAGTGGTCAATCACGAACAAATCTTAGTAAAAATCAACAAAATAGAGAAAGAGAGATTCTCAATCTCCTTTATAATAACTCTATGAACGTGGATTATTCAATAAAAGGGTATTTTCCCCTTTATGAAGATTTATACAATATTCTTGAAATATCCCAGAGATTTCTCAAAAAGGAGCAGATTAACTCGAATACAAATAAATTAAGTCTTAAAAAGCAAGGACCTAATAGAGAAGATTTTAAAAGGGAGGAGCCTAAAGAAGATGAAAAGAAAAGTGAACAAGAGGAAAATTATAAAGATAACCTAGATGGAAAAGATCAAATCAAAGATTCAGAGGGTAAAAATCAAAAGAATAAAAAGAAAAAAGAAAAAAGACAGAAAGAAATTCCGGAGAATGAAGAAGAAGATAATACGGAAAAAAACACCCCTCGTTTAAATGAGGAAAAAACAAAGGGCAGAGAAAGATCTCAGATTGAAAAAAAGAGAAAATGGGATGAAAATTTTGATGATCTATCTCAATGGTACAAACCGAAAATAATACTTTTTAGCTCCCGGGGGCATGAAATTCAAAGATTTTTACGTTCTTATTCTGCGATAAATGGAATAGAGAGCTATACTTTAAACTTCACAAATTTCTTTTCAAGAATCTTCCAAAATTTAGAGTATCTAGAAAGGAAAATTTCTAAAATCTTTCTTCAAAAAAACAACAAAATTAAAAACAAAGTCCAAAAGGAAAATACTCAATATGACAAAGAATATCAAAAGGATCTATTTCTACTCTATATTCCTCTCATAGAATACTCAAACATTATCGACCAAATTCCCAATCAGGTTTTAGAAAACGGACAGTTTTTCTCCAAACATTTTTTTATCTCCTCCTTATTGGAGAAAATTAGTAAAATTGATATCCAAAAATTAAATCTCATAATCATTCTACAGGATCTGAAACAAAATAAACAAGACTATGAAATGGTAGAAAGTGAGTATGTAAAATTAGATATACAAGATCCTAACCAAAAAATCCGCAGCGAATTTTTAGAGTTTTGTTTTGAACAGTATAGTAAGAAGAACTTATATCAACAAGTCGATTTTGAACAAATTTCACTTAACATCGAAGATTGTGGTTTAGCTGATATAAGAGGTTTTGTAAAAAAGGTTATCTTGAACAAGAATTTAGAGCAATTTAAAAATCCGACAGAAGAACTGAACTTAGATACTTCATTCTTACAAAATTTAATTGAGAAACAAGATTTTCAATGGAGAAAAGCTTCAAGGAATTCTAAAAAAGAGAGCAGATCTAAAACGGAACGATCATTTGGTATTATTAAGGACGAGAAAACCATTGATTCCCTTGATGGGGGCAATATCTTCCCCTCTACGGTGAAAGAATTTGAAAACCAAATGTATCTGGATGCAGCCTCTAAAGACTACCAAAATATCAGCATTGCCCTTGATAAATTGAAAAAAGGACATATATTACATGAAATAGATAGAAAAACGTTGGCAGATTACCCTTTTTTGCTGAAGGTTGATCCCGAGTTAGCTTTAAAGAAATTAAATGATGCGAAGGTAAGAATTGAAAAAATCTTACATATTAATATCGTTACAGATATAAAATAAAAGAGGAGTACTGGAAAAAAATGGAAAAAATTCAAGATTCAATATCGGAAAGTCTTTTTAATTCAACCGGAGATGGTCTAAAACCACAAAAAATCAAAATTACGAAGATTGTGGCAAATAATTTTCTATCCTTCGATTATGAAGAAATCATACTCCATCCCAAATTCACGATTGCTTATGGGCCAAATGGTGCAGGAAAAAGTTCAATCTATCAATCCATCAAGTTTGCACTTGGAAGCAATAATTATGATGGAAGATATACCAAATGGTCCGAATTTATTCGGGACGGGGAAAACGCTGCCTATGTGGAGCTTTTTATTGATGTTGATGGAAAAAAATATGGAATTAAGCGAAGGGTTCACCGAAAAAGTAGCCCTTCATTTTATTTTAAGCAACCGGGAGAGGAAGAATTTAAAAGATCCACCAGCAGCAAAATAGTAAAATTTGTGGATGAAATTGGAATTTCACCCGAGAATATTTTCTGTTTTATGTCACAAGGAAACATAGATAAGATTAAGGATTTTGATGAGAAAACCTTATGTGATTTTATTGAAGGGGGTATTGGATTATCAACCCTTAGAAAAAGGATCTTGGATCAGAAAAATAAGGTCGAAGAATTGAAAAGGGATCATGAGGCACTTGAAGCGCGAAAGAAAAATCTTCAGTTCCAAATTTTATCCCTAAAACCCAAAATCCGAAAATTAAAAGAAAAACTCAAACTGGAAAAAGAGGTTGAGGGACTGAAAAATGAACTCTTGTGGGTCCAGAGGAAAAATATCTTAAAGAAAATTCATAAATATGAAAAGAAAATTAAGGATAACCAAAATAAAATTAATGAAACACAACAAAAAATCCTTAAAATTGAAAAAGAGATCAAAGATTTTGAATTAGACTTAGGAGAAAAAAAATCAAATAATGAGGATCTCTTTGAGGAAATTTCCGAAAAGAAAGCAGAAAAGGGAGTCATTGAAAATAAGGTTAAAAAATACAACCAGGAAAAAAATGATATCGGAAAAAAGATAAATGAATCCAAGGAAAAAATCCATGAAAAAAGAGAAGAAGTCCAAGCTTTCCAGATTGAATATGATAAATTGGAGGAAAAAATAAAAAAAATCCAAAAATCCATAGATTCCTCGGAAAATTCCATCGAAACATTAGAAAATGAACAACAGGAAATAATTAAAAAATCACAAAAGTATCAAGATCTCATCTTAGATTTAGAGAAAAAGAAGCAACTAAAAGAAAGTCTCCAAACAAAGAAAAAAGAAAATGAGAAAAAACACAAGGGATATGAAGAAAAGATTAACAATAAATTGGCGGATATCAAGAAAATTCGGCATGAATTAGAGGATTATAAATGGTTTATGAAAAATCCCAGCGAGGATTTGAAGGAAAAATATGAAAAAGCATCTAAGAAATACCGGAATACCATCAATATTCTCGAGGATGATTTGGATCACCTCCAAGACAAATATACACAAATAACCAAAAAAATGGATGAAGTTAAAAAATCTGTGTACAGTAAAGATATGCCAAAACCAAAATCTATTCAAAAAATGATGCAAACAATTAGAGAAAGAAATATGCATCATAAATGTGTTGGACCCCTTATAGATTACATTTCTTTCAACGATATATTCCAACAGGCAATTAAGTCAATTTTTGGCTATCATGTATTGTATAGCTTTATTGCTAGAAATAATGAGGCATTCTATCGGCTCAAGAGAATCGCACAAGATTGTGGTGCGAGAATCAATATTTATATGGAGAGAAACCGGAAGGTAAGAAAACTCTCCGAACCAAAAAATGCTGGCCAGCAAGGTATCTTAGGTTATTTAGTAAATAAAATTCGAATACTCCACAAAGATCCAGCAATTGAAAAAGTTGTCCATTCTAGGGCAAAAAATACCCTGGTGGTAAAAGATAATGTGGTGGGCACCAATTATATCCAAAAATACAATTACAAAGGTTGGATTGTGACGTTAGATGGGGAACAGATCAGACCCAAGAACCTTGTAATTGAATCACGGCCCTTTATAAAAAAGAAAGGTTCATTCAGCTTTTCTAGTGTAGCAGAAACCAAGCAATATCTGAAAAAATTAGAGGAGGAAGCCTCTAAAAACCGCAAGTTATACAACCAAAGAATGGAAAAAAAGAAAAATTTAGAGGAAAAAGGTAAGAAAATTGATAAAAGATTAAGATCTTTAGGAATGCTTCTAAATAAGTTTAAAAAGATGGAAATTCATAGTAACACGAAGGACAGCTATATAGATAAAAGAGAGAGTCTTTATGATGAGATAAATGCCATTGAAGAAGAGTTAGAGAAAATTGAAAAAGATCTCGAAAATATTAAAGCTGATTTACCCAAAGATATCTATCAAGATCAAAAAAGATTAAATGAAATCCCCGAAGAAATTAAAGCAATTAAGAATGATTTGGAAGAATTTATCACCACGAAAGAAAATAACAATGAACAACTACAAGATGTAAATAATAAACTCATAACAGCAAAAACAACATTGAAATTTTTAGAAGAGAAAAAAACCGATCTCATGAGGAAGCTTGAAAATATGGACAGTAATTTTATGAAACTTATCAATAAAAATATGAAGCTCACCGATGAGATAGAGGATTTAGAAAATGAGTTGGGGGCCATTAAGGATGAGATCAAAGAGATAGAGGATGAAAAAAAAGAGAAAGTCAAAGAAAAAGAACAGCTCTCCTTAGAATTATATAAAATTCAAACAGATACCCAAAATTTTCGTGATTATATTCAAGAAAAAGAAGGAAAGCTGGAAAGGATTCGAAAGAAAATCCAAGAGGCGGATAATAAAAAGAAATTGAAATCGGAAAGGAGCTTAGAGGAAATTCAAGAAGAAATTGACAAGAAAAATAAAGAACTTCAAGAGTATAGAGATGTAGACCGAAGCCTCTTTAAGAAAAGACATGAATTAAAGGAAACCATAAAGATTATTTCTGATAAAAAGAGCGAGATTTTAGAGGAGATAGAGGCCGCAAAAAACACGGAACAAAATTTTGAGGATAAATATTATACAAAATATTCGAAATCATTAGTAAATCTTGAAAAACAGATTAATGACAAATTTACGGAAGCGGAATTGGGATTCTCTGCTAATATTGAATTGCAAGGTGGGATTAAAGAGCTTGGTGTGGCCATCAATACAACATTCCATACCCCTTCCGGGGAGCCTGTCACTCGAAAGCTTTCGGGTTTATCCGGCGGTCAAAGGTCAATGGTTGGGATTTGTTTAATGCTTTCCTTAAATCAATTGAATCCATCCCCGTTTAATATTTATGATGAAATAGAAATGTTTTTGGATCCCGATAATGCACAAACTGTGGCCAAACTTATCCATAACCTTACTAAAAATGGATATCAATTTATGATTCTTATGCCCGACAAGTCTAAAACTCTCATACAATTGGCAGATAAAGTAATTGGGGTCTGCAAGAATGGAAAATATGGGTGCAGTATGGTGTTAAATACCAAATTCACAACAGAAAAATCAGAATAATCCGTGATAATATATGAGTTCCTATGAAAAACTCCTCAAAAAAATACAAAAAATTCAAAATGAATTTTCCGAGGGAAAGATTTCGATTTTAGATGAGGATTTAAAGAAGATTTTTTTGGATCTAAAAAATATTACCACCCCTGAAAAGCTTAGAGAATCTATAAATCTAATGGAGGGAGGAACTGGATTACTTCAAAAAAAGATCTCAGAATTTGAAAAATTCATACTCATCCTAAATAAAAAGGAGGAAATATATACCCTTCTTCAAAATACTGAAGAGGACGGGAAACTCTCCCATTATATCACACAATCCTACCAAAACCCATTTTCCATTCCCCATTTTTCCATGTCATTTTTAATGGAGAGCTTTCAAAAATTAGTCAAGAGAAAGAAAAAAGGAAATAAGACAACTTCACTTTCGGTACCTGATGATTTTAAGCAGAAAACCGGAGATATTTTGAATGTAGATGATTCAACCTTCAAACAGAACTTGAATATCTTCTTTAAAAAAATAAAAAAAGATCTACCTAGCACATTAGAGGAAATACTTAGGAGATTTGAAAATGTTGATCAATATTACGAACATTTCACATACCTCTTGCACCTTATTCAAAAAGGTTATTTATATTATGATAAAGAAGAAAGAAAAATCCATGCCAGGAAATAAAAAAATAACAAAGTGATTCCAAGATGAACGAATATAGCATACTTATTCATTTACTCACCCAAAAGAGAGAGAATTCTTCACTTAAAAATACAGAAATTTTGGGGGCAACTCAAAAAGAAATCTGTAAAAAGTTAAAATTTACAGGTAAATCAGCATCCATCAGATTTTATTCTCTATTGGAAGAAGTTTCCAAAAATCTCCGTGCTTTTGGACTTCATATACAGAAAAATCCATTTAACAATCATTGGTTTATCACTCAAGATTCAGAAATTCAAGAATTCTTTCAAGCAAATCCGTTCCATGATAAACCAAAATTGGCGGCAACCTTATGTGCGGTTCTTGCAGTCAGTTTAACTCAAGCATCAAGTGTTTCTGTGGATCAAGTTAAAGAGGTTAGAAAAAAGAAAAACCTTATGAATGACTTAAAGGCTCTGGAGAAGATGAAATTTATAATTTTAAGTGAGAATCAAATCCTTATCCATCCCAATATAGGTTATTTTCTAAATATCGATCAATTCATTGAATTATTGGAGAAAAGGGCAAAAATTACCGATTTTGAGAGGAATATCGATAAGAATAAGGATAAAGAAAGTTAATGAAAATATTTCGTGATTACCTCAAATTAATATGATCTTATCTACATATTATAACTTATTTTAATACATGCTTGTTTTACTCTAAATTGAGATAACAATGGGACTATTTTCATGGACTAAATCAAAGGATAAAAAAAGGAACAAGGAAGACAGAGATGCTGCCTTGGACGATGGAAATCTTAATGTACCTGATCTTGAGAAAAGAATCTTTATTAAACAAATTAAAATAAAATCAAATAGAGATTTCATGCTGCTGAGACATGAATTGCTAAATGGAAATATAATGATCGTAAATTTAAACAATTTGGTAAATTTAGCAAATGGTCCCACGAAAGATAGGAGACCTCTTCAAAAACAATTGAATCTTATCAAAAAATATTGTCTTCAGCACGGAGGATCCATATCCAAGCTCAATAGAGGAAAAATAATTGTTGCCCCTAACGATAAATTCGGTTTTTAGTGTAGGGGGCTTTTTTTAATTAGAGGAAAAATGAAAATTTTATTCTTTTTTTAATCCCTGAAGAATTTCTTTTAAATCATCAATACCATTAAATGAGTCATCCCAAGAAGCCTCGGTCATTTTTCGGATGATTTTCTCGTCAACTAGTGCGCAAGTGTATTTTTCTCCTCTACTAGATGCTAATTCCTTGGGTTCAATCTTCAGGATTGAATCTGTGAATTTATGATATGTATCATCAAAGACTTTCCCCCTAATTTCAAAATATCTCTGACTTATAGCACTTACTTTTCCTACACCCACTCGGGCAGAATAACTTGACCCGATTTCGCTTTCTCGAATAGCTACCGCGGTCGTTCCATGTTCGGGGTTTGCTTCTAAAGTCCCAACAACTTCCAATACTTTTTTTAAATCCGATATTTCCGCTTTAAGTTTCATAATCTTCTCCTATCTTAATAGAGAAGGGAAAATTAAAGGTTTTTTGAATTTTTATGAATTTGATCGTTTCATTTAGAAAATATGGAGAAAAATTTTTTAAATCCAAAGGAAAAGTTAATATTAATACTCTTACTAATATGAAGGTTTGGATGATATGAGTCAAGAAATAGAAACGGGAACGGTCAAATGGTTTTCTCCAAAAAAAGGATATGGGTTTATTATCCGGGATGATATTCCGGAAGATGACCCTAATCGGGAAATTTTCGTCCACTATAGTTCCATTATTATGGATGGATTTAAAACCCTTTTGCCCCAGCTTCGAGTTCAATTCAAAATTGCGCCCGGTAAAAAGGAAGGAACAATTGAAGCCAAGGAAGTTGAGGTAATTCCCCCCGAATTTGTCAATAACGACAACGAGGAAGCACAAGAGGAAGAAGAATAAAAGGGTACTACGAAGTTTTGTTTAATTTTTTTGTTATAAATTAAATTTTCTTTTTTTTTGTGTTTTTCATTTTATATATTACAGAATTAATTTACATTCCCTTTAGTTCCTGGGTGTCAAATTTATTGATAGACCTATCGATTTAGGAAATTTATAATTTTGGCAATTAAACTAGGTTCACACTTTACAAAATTATGGCCCCCAGCATCAACCACGAAAGTATTATTATTATTAATTTGAGTAATCTTAACATTTCTTTTAAAGTGCTGATAAGGAACAACTTTATCATTTTTGGAATGTATTAAAAAGAGTTTCTGGTTAATATATTCTTTCCATTCTTTTTTAGCCTTTTCTGTGTTCTGTCTTTTTGAAAGAAATTCTTTTCTTTTTTCTTTTACCTGATAAAATGGTGAAAGAATTTGGTTAATCCTATCTTTGGGATTGGTTGGCACACCTAATAACCTATATCGCAACCACAACCACCATTTTCCTTTAAAAGGAACAGGAGATTTTGGTAAGATGGTATTGTATTGAGCCATTGCAGAAACGGCAATAATCTTTTTAATGAACGGATGTTTCAACCCTTGGAATATAGCCGAAATCGCCCCTAGGCTAAGACCAACCAGATAAAGATCTTTTTCCCTCATTTTTTTATCCGATTGCACAAAATCAAGCACAACTCCCAAATCCTTTACTATTTTCATGAAATCAGATTTGCTTCCCGCATTAGAAGATCGCTTGGTGCCCCGATTGTCGTAAGATAAGACCTCAAATCCATTGAGGGATAAAGGGATTGTAATATACCGATCCAATACTGAATTATCTGAAAATCCATGAATAAAAATAACCAACGGTCTATTTTCCTTTTCAATTTGATTTGAATTTTGATGTTCGTTATAAGATTTTTCTGTGATATATTCTCCGTATAGAGAAGAGTTTTCTGCCAACGGAATTTTCATTTTCTTAATATTGACTTGGGATGTTTCCATTCTATGCCATCGAAATTGCCAAAAATCATTTAGCTCCCAAAAAAATGCAAAAGTGAGAAAAATGAGGATGGAACTCATTATTGCCAGGGAAAAAGAATTCCATACGGGATTTCCCCATGAAAAATTAATATAAAAAATAAAAATGGTTAAAATAAATAGGAGAATAAATAATATCTTGTGTTTTTTTCGGATTATCATAGATCTCGTTCTTCCCGATTTCCCTCTCCGTTGCTTTGGGCATATTCCTTGGCTTTAATTTGATAATCCTTAATTTGATCAAGCATAAAAGTTGGAACTATTTCTTCATCCACCAATTTTTGAAGAATCTCAATAACTTCTTTTTCAGAGTACGGTCTCCCAGTTTTTTTGGTAATTTCTTTAATTTGATCAATTTTCAAATTTTCATCAGGTGATAGAGAGGTGATAAATTGAATAATTTTCCAAATTTTTGATTGAATACGTAAAATACATTCAACCCTTCTAATTAAATCCTCTTTCTTTGCCCTTTCTTTACGCCAATAGCGGATAATCTCAAGACTTTCCCCCTTAAAGGGGCCCACCTCTTCAATCAATTGTTCATCAAGTTCTAAAATTTCATCTTCTAACTCTTGATTTTTCTGTTTAAATTCAGCGATCCTTCTCCGGAATTCATCTTGTCGTTCATGAGCAGTTTTATAATCCAAGCTTAGCGCATCTTTAGAAATATTTTTACTCCTTTCTTCAACATCATCTAAGCTTCCTTCAATAAGAGACATTAATTTATCTCTTTGATTGCTTATTTTTTCGTTTATCTCTTGTTTTTCTTTTAAAACTTCTTTAAACCTTGAATGTAAATCATTCGCAAAAGACCTCACCTGTTCCGAATCGTCGTTTAAGAATTTCATAATGACTGGCATTGTGAGTTTAATTAATTCCAAAGATTGAGCTTTCTCGACAATCTCACCCAAAGCCCAAACCGCAAACTCCTTTACATGGGGGTCTTTTTCATTTTCCAGAACCTCCATGAGACCATCAACGATATTATCCATCAAAGGATCCACTGCAGCCATTTGTTCCAATATAAAACAAATAGCCACCCTATCTTTCCAATTAATATTTTTGGTGTCCTTTAACAGGGTAATTAAATCTTCCAAGATTTCTTCGATACGGGTGAAGTTCTTAGTTTTAATTGCTTCATTGGCCATTTTTACCTTATTTTTCAGATGTTTTGACCAGAATCGTTGATAGTTTATCATAAAAATCTTAGCCCGTGAATTTAGAATTTGTTTTTTAAAAAATGATAAAAATAGGAAAGTTTATTGAGGCGGGGGACTTATTTTCTGTAATTTAGACTCTCTATCCCGCAATATTGACGGTTTAGATTTTCGTTCCATCTCAGAGATATCCATTCCTTCATCCTCAACAATTTCAGATTGTTTAAAGACAATAATTATGGAAATAATATTAACCATACTGCTTACTAAGAATGCAAACACAACCCATAAAATATGTTTTGTCATAGCACTTCTCTCTATTAAATATAAATTTTCATCAAAGCTGGGAACAAAATTAAAAATTAACTCTCCCTCTGCCAAGTAAAAGAAAGTACCAACCATGATCGCCCAACTGGTTAAGGAACAAACCATTAGGAAAATCTTCCCTGAAAAGATAGATGATATAAATTGAATTAGAAAGAGTCCCAATACAACCAGGCCAATTATTGAAGATATCTCAAATAGTGAATTAAATGATTTTGGGGATGTTTCATAATATTCGGGGGTGCTCCATGATAGCATCCTTAGGTTATTTATTAGCAGTGCTAAAGAACTTAAGATTCCCAAAATGCCAAACACATAAAATAATTGCATAGAGGTAGTTCTCTCTACCTTAATCTTTGAAGGATCGGCATTATCTCCAAGTAAAACATCAATCTCCTTCTGAACCTTTAAAGGAATAGTGGATTCACCAAGAGCAACAAATTCATAAAGTTTGAATTTATTCATCATGGTATTCGCTTTCTGGAACGCAACCTCGATTTCTGATTCCTTAGCCCTCGAACCCGTCCAAAAATAGGCTTCTTTTTTATCTCGATCTAATAAAAGGGCAATATCATGAAGGAATAGTTGCTCTGCCTCAAGCCATTTCCCGTCATCAAAACTATACACAAATACAATGAACGCCATTTTTTATATTTTAAGAAAGAACAGTACGAAAAAAAACCTTTGTGCATTTAGAAAAAACACGATTTTTTTTAAAAGGAAAAGAAGTAAAAAAGGTGTTTAAAAAAAAGAACGGAACAAATCAATACAGAAATTGTTTGATTATCGATTTCAATCTTTTTATCCTTATATTCTACCTTGAATCTGTTTGGCTCTCGTCCTGAGGGTAACTTCGGTTATCCTGGCAACTTTCGCAATTGCTCTCTGGGTTAACCTTTCATCAGTTGGTTTTGCCGCCATATACAGTGCCGCCGCAGCCAGACCTTTTGGATCTTTACCCATCTTTCTTAGACCATGTCGAATCGCTTGACCCAATAATCTTGAAGCAGATTTTTGCACTTGAACTGATAAACTCAGATCATTTCCAAATCGAAATACAAGAGGGCCAGGAGAAACTGGACTGTATTTCAGGTTCAATTTCGGAAATACCTTTCTAACAATTAAGCCCAGAGATCTATGCACACTTCTTAAGGGCATCATTGCCACATCAGCAATTTCCTCAAGTAATCGTGGAAAATTATGAATTCTGATACCTGCATAAATGGAAGCGGTTACAAAGCCATCAATGCTTCTCCCCATAGTAAGCTTTTGTTTGGCTACTTCCGTATATATTTTCCATGAAGTTTCAACTATGTGATCAGGTACATTTAATTTTTGGGCAAGCTGATTGATTTTAGGTCGGGCTTCCCAAAAGTTTCGCTCTAAAGAATTAACTAAAGACCCTTGAATTTTGGACAGACGATTGAAAAACGCTTTTCTTCGACCTGTTAGACTATTTCCGTTGCCATCCGCACTATTCCTATCAATGATAGTTCGTGGACCATAATTTCGCCACCTAGGTTCTGTTCGTCTTCTTCTCTGAACCTCTTCGTGCGTGTAAGCTCTTTTTTCCGTAGAAATATACGAGTTACCAATGACCATTCCGCAGTTCTTGCAAACTCTTAACCCGTCTGAATTAAAGGCGGGTACAGGGTTTTCACAACACATCTCATCTTGGTCATCACCTAACATTCTTTTTCTAACATTCATTGTGATTAAAACAACCTACCTAGAGGGATTTTTTCGGTTTTTGTCCTACATAAAAAAGTTTATATATTATAATATTTGGTCTTGATACTTATATGTTTTTCTTTTTGGATTCCCAACAAAATGGGCAGAAGAAAAGACCGACAAATATATCTAAAGTACAATATTTCCTTTTTTTTAGATCTAATTTTCAAAACTTAAAAAAAAAGTAGAATTGGTTTTGGAAAAATTCCAATGAAATTATAAAATATTGGAAAAATTCCAAGTTAATTTAGAAATTTTCTAAAAAATAATATCTATTTTTAAAATATAGATCAACACTTGATCTTATCCTTTAGTAACTGCTACCGGAATCAATTTAGCAACCTTTTTAATAATCCCCAAATAATGACTTACATTAATTACATCATCGATATTCTTGTATGCCAAGGGAGCTTCTTCCGCAACTACCCTCATATTATCTGCACGAACCGCAATACCCTTTTTATTAAGTTGTTTTTTGATGTCTTCGCCCCAAAACTTGCGTTTTGCCTTAGAACGACTCATGACCCGACCACCACCATGTGCCGTGCTTCCAAAACTGAGGTCCATTGCTTTAGGTTGACCTACACACAAATAAGATGCCGTACCCATACTTCCCGGGATTAACGCAGGTTGGCCAATAGATTTGTACTTATCGGGAACCTCTTTATGACCCGGCGGAAATGCACGAGTGGCACCCTTCCTATGTACATTGACCATCATTTTCTTACCCCCGCCCACATCATGTTCTTCTTGCTTAAGGATGTTATGGCACAAACCATACACGAGTTCAAGGGAGTCATTTGGGACACCCAAGACCTTTTTGAAGCTTTCACGGATCCAATGCATAATAATATGCCTATTTGTATAAGCAAAATTTGCTGCTGCGCGCATTTGTTTGAGATATCGGTCAGCTTCCTTAGTCCCGCTAACAACATATGCAAGCTCTCTGTCTGGGGCCATCATATCCTTCTTTCTCATCACCCTATTAATTTCTTGGAGTGCATCAGTACATACTTGATGGCCCATGGCCCTTGAACCAGTATGAATCATAACAGTAATGTTTCCCTTTTCAATACCCAACACCTTGGCGGCCTCTTCATCAAATATTTCTTCCACCTTTTGGATTTCACAAAAATGATTTCCTGAACCGAGCGAACCAACTTGCTTAATTCCTCGAGATTTTGCCCTTTTTGATACCACAGATGAATCAGCACCTTCCATGATCCCATTATCTTCTACAAATTTTCGATCCTTCTCAAAGCCATAGCCCTTATCAATCGCCCAATTCACTCCTTCGTCCAAAATTCTATCAAGATCCGTATGAGAAATTCGCAGTTTTCCCTTAGAACCTAAACCAGAGGGGATATTATGGAAGATCGCCTCAATGAGATCTGGTATATTGGGAGCAATATCCTTATAACGCAATTCAGATTTGAGCAATCGAACCCCGCAATTGATATCATAGCCGACACCTCCCGGAGAAATGGCACCACCATCAATATTTGTAGCTGCAACCCCACCAATGCAAAAACCATACCCTTGGTGGGCATCACTCATAGCAACGGTGTGTTTTTGAATCCCTGGTAAACAGGCAACATTTGTCATCTGATCAATACTTCTATCTCGTGAAATCTTAGCCATCAATTCTCTATTCGCATAAATATGGGTCGGAGCTTTCATTTTAAAATGGGTAATTTGTCCATGAACCTTGACGACCTTCATCTCTGGCTTTATTTCGTATATAAATTCCGAAATTTGTTTTGGTCTCATTTTCCACACATTTTTTTTCGTTTAAATTTTTTGAATACTATAAACAATATCTTGAACTTGAAAAAATTTGCTTTGCATAATTTATAGGATGTGTGGAAAAATGGATAAAAACCAAGAAAAAGATGAACAGCCACAAGAAAAAAATGTTTTGAAAAATTTAAGAAAAAAACTTTTCATAAAAAACGATTTTGCGTGGAGAAAATGGGATGAAAAGAAAAAGAAGAATTCGCGGGAATTTGGAGAAAAATACCTTGAATTTCTCACAAATGCACGAACAGAACGAGAAAGGGTTAATTTTATTATCAAATTGGCCGAAAAGAAAGGTTTTAAAAAACGGACCCTGAAGACAAAAAAAACTCTTAAAGCTGGAGATAAGGTGTATTACGTCAATAGAAATAAGAATATTGCACTCATAAAGATGGGTAAAAAACCATTGGATGAAGGAATTCGGTTAATTGGTGCACATTTAGATACTCCTCGGTTAGACTTGAAGATCAGACCACTTTATGATGAAAGTGCCACGGGCACGGCTATGTTTAAAACACATTACTACGGTGGGCTCAAAAAATACGCGTGGATTACTATTCCCCTCCATTTATCGGGGGTTGTTGCAAAAAAAGACGGGACTGTTATAGATATAGATATAGGAAAAAACCAAGGCGATCCGGTATTTACGGTTCCCGACATTCTCATCCATTATGCACGAAAAATCCAAGAGAA
>CAZEPC010000033.1:8544-20802 GCA_964513765.1 uncultured archaeon | reverse complement strand
AAAAAATTGCCGCGGTCCAGAGTGTGAGTTCTATTGTATCCTCCATCGAATCCCAAGAGGCATTAAAACTTATTTTCCTGATGAATGGTAAAAGTGTTGGCCCCGTGATGGATCCGCCTTATATCAATTATAATGGGGTGTATGGTCAGTTTGATCAAGTCCCCGTTAATCGGAGGGATGATTGTGTTGCTTGCGGAACAAGAAAAGGTCAGGAAAACCTTCAAGTTGCATTGCCTGTGGATGCTACGGTCGAGGACCTAATTAAAGCCTTAGGTGATATGAAAACTCCTATAAATATGGAAAATTGGATGATCACCAATCCGCTCACTAAGAAATTCATCTATAATCCTATGTTTGAGGCGGGAAAAACGGGCGATAAAAAACTCACCGATATGGAGATCGGAAATATGGATGAGCTCACCTTTACGGTATTCGGCGATCACAAGGACGAAATGGAAGTCATCCAGTACAATGTGCTGGTCAATTTTTTGTAAGGCTCCAATATGACTTTAGTTTCACTCGCTCTATACATTTTTTATCATTAATTTTTAATTCTTTTTGTTTATTCCTATATTGCTCACATATTTAAGGAAGGATAGGTCAATTAGAAAATAGAGATTATATGAAAAAGTGATTATATGAAAAAGTGATTATATGAGCGAAAACAAAAAAAAAGATAATTCTGAAAGCAAAACGGAGGATGTTTCAGAAGGTTCGGAGGCAGAGGTACCAAGCTACTCTGAGAAACCTAAATCAAAGCGATTTGTCTGGTTGGATCAATTTAGGGGCTTGGTCATTCTTTTGTTTATCATTTCTGCAGTGACATGGACCCTCTCCAAAGATCTTTTGGCGGGGGAATTCCCTGTGATGCCGGTGTATTATGACCATGGATGGAGGTTGTTTAACTCTTATTATTCGGGCGTACAAAAGTACGATCCGGCCATTATAACAATCATCGATATCGGTCAGCAAATTTTTATTTTCTTGGTGGGTTTTATGCAAGCATTTAGCTACATGAGAAGAAAGAAGAAAAATGATCTTAAAAATGCCAGAATGCATATTTTGACCAGATTTGGCGGAATTATGCTGCTTTCCTTTATTGATGAGGTATTACTCAGCGGCGATATAGGGAATCCCAGCAGTTGGGCGTGGGGGTTCCTGTTTTACGGTACACTGGCAAATATCGCGTGGGCGTCCCTTATGGCGGGTGTTGTGATGGAACTGATTGATGAAGATGATCACCGTTTCTATTTGGGGTTTGGGCTATTAATTCTTCATGCTGTTCTTTACGCCTCCGAGGGACTGAGAAATTGGGAGGCAGGCTGGTTTAAATTTCCTTGGAATACTCTGGGACATATTGGAATCTCCATAATCGCCACAGCATATAGCGGTTGGTTCTTTGATGATGATTTAAAGGTCAATGAAAAAACAATTCGCGATAGGGTTCTGCCTGTATCTACCTCGATGTTTATCCTAAACTATGTGGTAGATTGGTTACAATGGGCACAACATCACCGGGTAACCATGGCTTTGGCAGTCCTTGCTATAGGCACATCCGGATTTATGATTTGGATATTTTACATACTCGATGAAAAGTGGGATTTCCAGATTCCGGGCCTTACGGTATTTGGGAAAAATATGTTGATGATGTTTATCCTTTCCTTAATTGTGACCGAACTATATCTTGGATTTGTGGTAGACCTCAGCGAGCAGTCGAGAGTCGCTGGGTTATTCCTCTCAGGAATAATTCCTGTATTGATAATGTGGGTTATCGCCAAGCTCTTGGATAAGTTTAATCTGACCATTAAGATTTGAACTATTAATTCTCTCTCTTTATTTTTTCTGTTTTTATTTTTTACTTTTTGGCTCTTGCAACGAATTAATTAAGCTTATAGAATGGGATCTTTTAATTTTGCTCCTTTAATTTTGCCATTTCTGGAGAGATTAAATATGCGCTACTCCTCAAAATCGGAGAGAAAAAGATTAAAATACTAACAGAAATATTTTTATCTGGTCAAAAATGAAATATAAGAAAAAATTGAGAGTTGATGGAAACAAGGTTAAAATACGCTATAAAAAGGCCAGTAGTATCCCGTTGAACGCGAAGAATCTATCTGATTATGCTCGTAGTCTGGATCATGATATCGTGAGGGTAATCATAAAAACCAAAAATCTGGATAAGATAAAAGGCGAATTAAAAGATTTCCTTAAAGATCAAGATCGGATTGATCTAATTGTATTAATGGGTCGATTAAAAACATTGGAGGGTTTAGAAGATGTTAAGGGCTTAAAATGGCTATATGCCAATAATCACGGCTTAAAAAGCATGAAGGGTATAGAGGACTTAACCCATCTTCGATCTCTGAGCTTTTTCAATAATCGCATAAAAAAAATCGAGGGTTTGGAAAATCTGAAAAAATTACGCCATTTGGACTTCAGGAACAATAGGATTGAAAAAATTGAGGGTTTGCAAAACTTAGAACATTTGGAATTTTTCGCTGTTGCGGGGAATCCCATAGCAAAATGGACAAAAACCTATTTTGGCTTTGATAATTTGAAGGGCTCGGTTAAGGATCCCCAAGGGGTGGTCAGATTTTGTAAAACTGGAGATGTTCCAAAGAGGCCGTTTGCTCATGGTGGAGAATTAGCAGTTGGGGATGGAAGTGGAGGTAAAGGGCTCATCAAAGGAATAAAGGCAGGACTGGCTATTGCAGATGGGGCAATGGATATAAAGAAAGCATTGGATGATGGATTCCAAAATCGTGATATCAAAACTATCAATAAAATTCAAAAGAAAACTCAAAAAAAGGTAAAAAAGATTTATAAGGATTCCGAGAAATCGAAAGGGAGTTCAAGAAATGTTATTCAATACGTCTCAAGCAATACCAATACCGATGCCAGCAATAGGGGAGGAAATATTGAATTTAATGGTAATGGGGGTGGAAAAAGCCAATCTCCCTTTAAACCCTTGAAAATTGAATTTTCCGAGAAAAGGTTCTGTCCTGGTTGTGGGGAAATAGTATTTCTTGAAGCAGAACAATGCAATGGCTGTGATATGGCTTTGAATGAGTTTGGAACCATGTCAGATGCCGATGAAATTAGCCTTCAATTTGCCAAGACTGCCTTGACTGATTTGGATCCCCAGGTTCGCAAGGAGGCGATTGATTCGCTGGGTAGCTTTGAAAAAAAGCGGATGTTGGGTCTTCTCTCGTATATATTATTTAACGATCCCGATGAAGAGGTTCGTAAAGAGGCGGCAGATGAAATGGGAGATATTCATGATCCCTCTTCCTTAGATGTGCTGAAAAAAGCCATGAAAGACAAAAGCGGAGTAGTCAGAAAAGAGGTAATCTCTGCATTGAAAAAGATCAAGAAAAAAAATGATTAATCTTTATTGTTGCTTAATGGAAAATAGTGAGTATAAGCTAATCAATCAAAATGATTTGAAATTTGTTTTTTTCCGGCATTATACATCTGTTTAGTGTATTTTGCTGAATTTGTTGGAAATATTTGTTGCTAATCTCGTGATAATGCCCCCAAAATAGGCCCTTGATTTTGTATTTCTCTTTATTTTTAAATTCTTCCACGAAATCTTTGCTAATGGGGTGTCGATGATGGCAAAGAATCGCCTTTTTGGGAATAGTTTTCTTATTTTCTCTGGCGATTTGCTGTGAAGTGTTAATTTTCTTTCGAAAGGTTTCAATGAGGGCGTTTTTGAAGGGGTTCCATCCTTGCCCAAAATCTGCTGGATCGTAGAAGGGAAAACCATATATGAAAAACTTTCCTACGGAAAGCCCAGAATTCCTTAAGAGATACATATTATTCCCCAAGGTTAGTGAATTTTCATCATATGACTCGGTATTATCATATTGATTTTGAGAATCCTTGGATTTTTTAATTTCCATCTTAAGATCCGATAGAATTTTGGTGATCAATGACGACGGAAAATTAAAACGACGCTTAAAAAAATCTCGGTAAAAGTTTAAATCTATATAGAGCGTTCCTTGGTTCGAAAAAATAAAGCTATCAAACCAATAATCATGATTTCCCTCAATTAATAAGATAGGAATGTCTTGGGGAACAAGATTCCGTATTTTTATAAATTTATAACAAATATCATTCAAGAGTTTTAAGGGACCTACTGGCGAATGTAAGATATTGTGACCAAATATTTTTCCCTGTAATAATCTATGGGGTTTTTGTTTTAATCTCTGGAGGTAATTGAAGGTATGCTTGTAATTCCAATAAAGATCTCCGCCTAAGATCAAGGCTTGAACATTATGGGCGGGAAGGGATTGAAGTTGGATTTCGAAATCCCGATAGAACTCTTGCGCGTATCCACATTTTTCTTGAAGGAAGGTATTCTCCGTAATATCCCAAGGATAGTGAAGGTCTGAGGTGATTGCGATGGTTGGCTTTCTCATAACATGTCTCTTTTTTAATTTTTTTACTTTTCCGGGAACTTATAAGAATTTCTAATCTTCCAATTCTACTTTAGTTTTTTTAAAACTTTTTCCATGCAAGAAAGATGATGAGGTCTACCTAATCTCTCGTAATAATAAAGGATGGATCTGGCATAAACCAATATATTGACATCCCTCTTTTTGGGATAATTAAAAAGGAATTCCTCAATTTGAAAACATTGGGCCTTCTTAATTTCCTTAATTTCATGGCTTTGTTCCAAATATTGACTAAACTCACTCACTAACTGCATGTATTTCATTATGGCCCTGGGAGATCTCTTTTTGCGCAGTAAATATTTGTGAAAGGCTTTTTTATTCACATCGTTCCCCTTTGTTTAATTTTGCAGACTATTACTTACTAAAGGAAATCACGGGTGATTAACAAATGTTCTCACTTTTAGTTTTTAAGGGTATTTTACTTGGAAGATAATGTTCCTTGTGTTAACTTATAGATTGAGAACTCCCAAGATTCCAAATTAATGGGTATCTCCATTTTCTCCTTTTCCCGGACTTCCTCGGTGGGAAACACGAAAGATCTTTCATCAAATAAATCTTCAGCAAAAAGATGTGTTTCTCGAAAATCGTGTTCTAAAATTCCGTAAATATCAATATGATCAGTGTGCCTATCATTAGAGTAATTTACAACAATTAAATAAAGAGTAATTTCTTTCTTCTCTTTTTTGTACCACGCGAATGAAATCAAGGGGCATTCTTTTTTATTTTCATCGAGAATATTGGATTCCAGGTTTATCCATTTTCCCCCATTCATAGGCAATTTTTGAATATACTTTAAAACTCCCAGGTAATTTTCATACAGTTCCACTTCCGAGCTTTCATTCGCAAATCTTCTTAGCTGGATAGGATGCTTTACGGATCTTCCATTTAACTGACCTTGGTGTGCCATAAATGCTCCAGGGGTGGTAGAAATGATCATAAATGCGGCTAATGATTGTTTTTTCTTCAATGTTTTTATTGCTCTGGGTTCGTCATGATTTTCAATGAATCTGAGAAGTTTTTTTTGATATTGAATATCTCCCTTAAGATGTCCCCGGATGTCCACCGGTCTTGCGTGGATCAACCGGTCATATAACTTTTTATCATAGCAAAAATCAAATCCTTGTTGCTGTAATTCCCATTCCATATTCCAATAAACTTCGGCGATGAATTTGAAATTCGGTCTTTCTGCTTTTACTTTAGGGATGATTGCCTCCCAATATTCAGAATTGTCCATGCCTTGTCCATAGTTTTTAGGGAGAAACTCTGCCCAGGTTTTTTCAAAGATTCTGGTGGTCAATAGCATTGCCATATCGCATCTTACTCCATCAACAATGCCGCCTAGCTCATTTAAAATGTTTACCGTTTTTTCTCTATAATCCTTTGAAAATGAATTTAACTGGAGAGTGTCTGTCCAAGGGGAAAAGTAGGGATCTTTTCCGTGGGCAAAAACCTTCTCGTTGAGGATGAAAAACCTCTCATCGGTCTTTGCTTGTGATTTGGTAAAATTATTCGGATGAAAATAAAAATTTGGGTGCTCTTCTACCCACTCACAATCAATCGCGGTGTGGTTGGGTACGAAATCCACGATAATCTTCTTTTCATTCTTATGGAGGATGTTGGAAACCCGTTTTAACCCTTCCGAATCGCCGAGAGCAGGATCCACTTGGTATGATTTGATTGCGTAGGGGGAACCCACCACATCATCTTCCGAATAATTCCGCAATGTTTCTTTGAATTCCTTTTGCAGTCCCTTATGCTCTCTGGCAATTTTAATACTTTTAGGGCTTCGCTCCCAGATGCCCATGAGCCAAAGAACATCAAAGCTGCGTATTTTCTCCAACAAGATATCTTCTGGTATGTTATTTAGTGTTATCTGGCGTCCTTTGTTTTGAGAGAGCTGGTATAACCACGGATAAGTTTGAATTTCTAATATCGAAGGATGATTCTGCCAATCCATGACTGCTAGATCGTATTTGAGGCTATAAAGCTTTGCCATTTTTGGGATTATCTCCCCCTTATCTAAAAATGATTTTGGATTTTCTTTATTTTTAAGGGGAGATCAAAAATCGAAAAATTTTATTCTATTGGGATCTTATCTTATTCACTAAAACACACATTTTTAGAGAAGATGGAAAAATAGTTTTCTGACAATTTTCACATTTTCTCATTCTTCCGTGGGGTGGTTGTCTAGACTGGTGTGATACTCGGCTGGGGGCTGAGTGGTCGCGTGTTCAAATCATGCCCACCCCACCATTCTTCTTTTAGAAAGACTGAATTCAAGTATCTTAAATTTTAAATTACCTATGATTTATAATAGATTATTATAAATTATTTCTCTTTAAATACTAAAGTTCCTACAAATGTGTTTTTTTAACAATTAACTTTTTAATTCGCTATACCCTATGAATCACACAATCTAAAACTCTGTGTTCAATTTGATTAGATGATAGATTAGAAATTTTATTATCCATTCTTCACAGAGTTAAAGTTATTTGAATGTGTATATGCATTAGGTTTAAAAGAAATGAGAAAGTATTCTTTTTCACAGAAATTATCAATTGTCTGTATCACCGGATTATTAGTTAGTTTTAGTTTAGCGGGATTAATTCTTTTAAATAATTTAGGAAAATCTTATTCCCAATTAAATATAAATCACTCAAATTATGATTATGATATCCCCCTTAACCAAGGCGGTCGGGAAAACATACCGATACTTCCTTTGGCGGCCGTCATGAATGATGAGAGTGCCAGTTGGGAACCTCTTTTCACATCAATCGAAAATTGTACGAAGCTCTACTCGGCTCAACAAACAAATTCCGATCCCCTTTCCCTCACGATACCTGAAAACTATGACGAAGCTAATTTCAATATTTCTATGAACATAATGAACAATAGTTTGAATGAAATTATCATTGAAAACTCAATTAGTCAAGATTATTCGAGGGCTCAACAAGCCCAATCATTTATCATTCAAGAGAAATGCATTTTAAACAAAATTGCAATACATGGCGGCTCGGATAAAAAGCAAGATCCTACTACAGAAATCCAGATCCGTAATTCTTCCTATGAGGGGCCGGTATTGAGAGAATTTGAGTATGTTTTGACCAAAGATTGGAATGAAATTACGCTGAATGAACCTTTATCCCTTACAGAGGGAGAGTATTTCGTGTGTATGGAATCTCTTTCTTCCCCATCCACAAAGGCGTGGATTAGAACCTCATTGGGAGATAATGATACAGAAACATGGGTTTTTGATGGAAATTCATGGGAATTAAGTGATTTTGATTTATCCCTAAAACTTTATACGAGAAAAGGAATCTCTCCCGAGGATGTCAATTTATCTGTGGAGGGAAATTCTGTGTTAAATAAGGAGGGAAGTGAATGTGAGGGCAAAGTTTTTGTGTCAAAACAATTGCCACAAGACTACCAGGAAGAGATCCAATTGTGTTGGTCTTCCAATGCCGATATTCATATTACCTATTGGGCCTCTGCTAGTTTTTCACGGATTAATAATTGCTCTTTGTTGTATAAAAATGAGGGCTCAGATATTGATTGGGAAGTATATGTGAATAGTAGCGTTCCGGATCCTGGAGTATTTAGCAATTATTTGATGAATATTTCGGGTCTAAGTGAAAATCATTTTGATCTTGTTGCATACAATGGCAATACGCCAGTCTCTTATTTGAAGCCCAATCCGTCTTGTATTTTGGTTGATCAATTTATTAATCGGCTTAGATTCAAAAGTGAAAATCAAGTAGAGTTTGATATAGAAAAAGAAACCATTAAAATGGATGAAACTCTGAATTTTAGTCTTTCCTCTCTTAATACCGGTATTATTAAAATTAATATAACACTAAATGATAATTTAATATATCAAAATATCACTAACTCATCAGATAATTTTAATTTTAGATGGGATGTTCCAGAAGAACTACCTGGTGGGGAGTTAAATCTTTCAATATTTTATTTTGGGGATAATCAATATGGATATTCCTCAAAAACATTAAATCTTATAAGATCTGGTCATATCACACCTTTAATTTCCAATATCAAGGCTCTCGAAGATGTTGTGCTTAAATGCAATTATTATGATTTATTTACATTTGAAACAATTGATGATGCACATCTTGAATATCAGATTAATGGTATTTCGGATTCTCTTTCACAAAATATTGAGGGAAACTATTCTAGTATTTTAGATCTTAATATCCATGCATTAAAGCCTGGAACCTATGATTTAATCATAACGGCAACCAAAGAAGGATACGATCCACAAACTGCTAGCTTTCCGATTACAATTGAAAAACGGGAAGCATCGCTAGAACTTTCCCAATCTGCAAAAAAAGTTATCGCCGGTGAAAAAGTCTCGGTTTCCATTTCTCTTTCGGACAAATTCAGCAGTACAGAACTATTGAGAAATATAGATGTAAAAACCTCCGTTTTTAAAAGCGGGGATAATAATGTTGGGGAGTTAGTATATTGGTCCAGGGGGATAAATAGAGAGGATGGGTTTAATCTGGAAATTCCGGAGGAAATGGAAGCGGGGTCCTATAATATCCTGGTGGAGGTCGAAAGTGAATATTATTCCGGATCCCTTCTCTTAGAAGATGGGTTGGTAGTTAATGAAGTCGATCAAAAACCATCGCTGCTATTTTATGTGGGTATTTTTGGCACGATAGGCTTGGGTTTATCCACTACAATATATATAAAAAAGAAGAAAAGTTCTGTACGTAAATCCTTAAACGGGATGATTTTACTCCATAAGGATGGGGTTCCCTTGGGTCAGATGCTCAGCGAAGATCTCAAAAAACAGGATCCTACCTTAATTGCGGGGGCAGTTACGGGTACTATGAGCATTATCAGAGAAATTACGGGCAAAGACTTACACACAATAGGAGTTGAAGGGGGTTATATCCACCTTCGTAAATCTGAAAATTACTGGCTTATTGTTTTCCTTAAACGTAATCCCAGATGGATTAAGTCCACTATAGAAGATACGGTGGAGCAGATAAATGAGATCCATGGCGAATTTATTAGAAATTTCGATGGAAAATTAAAGGATCTTTCCCTTCACACCATTATTCAAAATCAATTTGGTGAAAAAAATATTCTCATGCAGCAGATACCCAATGAAAGCGAGGAAGAATGCGACTTATAACCCATCAAATTCAAAATATAATCGTGATATTTCCCAAAACTATTTTAATTAGCACTTGGATATAAAATTCCTTCTTTTTTCCGAATTTAGGACCATTTCTTTTTATCAATCAATTCCCTATCAACAAGCTATCAACAATCAAAAGATCAAATGAAAAAGAAAAAAAATAAGCATACATAATGACAATCATAGATCACCAAGAAATAAGAAATAACAACGATTGTGAAGTATAATGTGTGCAAAAAACGATGAAGATTCATTATTAACGACTTTAATGGACTTATTGAACCATAGGGGCTTTATCGCACCCACAGCTGAGATTTATCCCTCACGAATTGCGGGTTTTTACGATTTTGGTCCCTTAGGTGTATTATTGAAGGACAATATTACTGAATTATGGCGGGATATCTTTGTACGTGAACCCTTAGAACCGATAGTTTACGAAATTTCCGGAGCGATTGTACTCCCGGAAGATGTATTAATTGCCTCTGGGCATGCCGAGTCTTTTGATGATCCGGTGGTTAATTGTTCTAATCCAAAGTGTGATGCGGCTTTACGGGCGGACCATCTAATCGAGGATGTGGTGGAACGTTCTGTAGAAAGTTTGACTATTGAAGAACTCAACCAATTAATTGAGGAAAACGATATTAAATGTCCCTCATGTGGAAAAGATTTAGAACCCATCCAGAACTTTAATTTAATGTTAGATGTAGATGTGGGGGCCTCTCATAATTCTCAACACGGATATCTTAGGCCAGAGACGGCTCAGAGCATATTCCTTAATTATAGAATGGTTCAGAGAAGTATGAGGGCAAAGCTTCCTTTTGGAATTGCCCAAATCGGCAATTCATTCAGGAATGAAATCTCTCCCCGGCAAGGGTTGATAAGAATGAGAGCTTTTAACCAAATGGAGATTGAAACATTTGTGGACCCTCAGAAAGTCGATGAACATCCAGAAATTGAGAAGGTCAAGGATGTCAAGATTAATTTTATTCCCCAAAAACCCCAAATCGAGGCCACTAAGAATGAACTCCCGGATCCTGATCATGAAGAACATACTATTGGTGACTTGCTTGAATCGGGGGATATTATCAACCAATACCTCGGATATTATATGGGCAAAGAAGAAGAATATTATTCCAGGCTCGGAATTCCTCACGAGGCCATTCGATTCCGACATATGACTCCCGCAGAAACTCCATTTTATTCTAAAGGTAATTACGATATCGAAATCAATACTTCTGTAGGTTGGAAAGAGGTTGTGGGGAATGCCTACCGTACGGACCATGATCTTTCAACCCACGAAGAACACAGCAACACCAAGCTCCAATATCATGATCAACCAACCAAGCGGAAATTCACCCCCCATGTGATTGAGCCCTCTTTTGGGGTGGAAAGAACCTTCTACAGCATCTTAGAGCATTGTTATCGGGAGAAAGGACATGATAGAGATTGGGCTTGGTTCCAATTTCCTCCTGAAATTGCCCCGCGTCAAGTACATATCTATCCCTTATCGCGAAAAGATAAACTGACTAACAAGGCGAAAGAAGTGTTTCTTATGTTTAAGAAAGAAAAAATTGAATCTCTGTACGACCAAAGGGGAAGTATTGGGAAAAGATATGCCCGGGCCGATGAGATCGGGACTCCCTATTGCGTGACTATTGATTATGATACCGTAGAGAAAGAACCCTCCATGGTTACCATTCGTGATCGGGATACCACCGATCAAGTAGTGGTACCCGTTTCCGAGGTTGTGGATAAGATTAAACAATTGGTAAAAGGGGAAATCGAATTCCTGGATGCCGGAGAGAAGTTTAACTAACTTTTTGCTTTTCTTCCCTTAGATTTTAGATTTTTTTTTGCTTCTCTTTTGTTTTCCTAATCACAAAAATCAATTTGCCAGAATTTTTTTCAATGATTTTAGATTTGAGAGGGTATGGGACTTCAACTTGACTATGAAATAACAGATAAAGATATTAATTGGAAGATCTCAATTTTTGGAACTATCTTCTTATGTTTCCGTATTTATTTTATGAGTGTGTTTATTTTAGAAGATGGGAGTTTCCATCCTGAGGTTTTTCACGCAAGTTATATTATCTCAATATTTGTATGTCTCTCAATGGTCTTTAGCTTTCGTGTAAAGGGTCTCAACGTAGTGGCCTTAACTATACTTCCCTCGATTATCTTCACTATTCCCTTCCATGATATTCCTCTCTTGATCGATCCCGGTTCGTCGATGTTGGGGTCAGGACATGAAATTGGGGGATTGTTATGGTGGAATTTTCTTACTGTTCATACTCCTATTCCAGTTGTGGCATTTTACACGTACATGACACGCAAAGAGACTTTATCCATTCCTTCAGTGCTTTTAATGTTTCCAATCGGTATTTCGTGGTTCATATTTTTGGATGATAAAGAAAATGGGACTCTGGATGGCGATACCTACGTGCTTATTTTTATAATTTTAATGGCGATATGGGGCTCTATTTTGATCTTTGGGATATTAAAAGATACACGGGGGAAGGATCCTCTGATTGCACCGGTGCTAGAATGGAAGAAATTAAAATGGGTCTCGAAGTCAGATAAGGTCTTTGAAGAGACCTCTGAGGTAAAGACTCCCTCCTGATAAAAGATACACAT
>CAZEPC010000033.1:5517-8444 GCA_964513765.1 uncultured archaeon | reverse complement strand
ATAGATTCACAGACAATAAATCTAATAAGTTAGCAAAAATGCAGAGATTATTTTAAGGAGAATTGAATAAATAAGAACTAAGTTGCTTTTATTATGATTACAATTGTTAAAATGAAGAGTCGGCGGTTGGAAAATATTCGAGATGTATTTCTTCGGGGTTTGCGGGATATTGATTATGTCCCTAAATTGTCCCAAATATTTCTCAAACCTAATATTGTTGATGCAGTGTCTTATAGAGATGCCGTTATTACGGATCCTAATGTGGTTGGAGGCCTCATTCTGGCCCTTGAGGAATTGGGCGGAGAACGATTTGTTATTGGAGAAAATTCCGGGTTTTTCTCATCAAATTCGAAGAATTTTAAGAGGCTTATCAAAACCACCCGGTACGTTCATTTGATAAAAAAGTTAAAATCCGAGTATAACCTGGATCTTTCATTAATCAATCTGAATGATTCGGAGTTAGAAGAATATCCGTGGCCTTACGGGGATGGAAATATATTTCTCCCGCGACTCATTAAAACCCATAGTTATATCAATGTGGCCAAGATGAAAACCCACATGTCGACTTCAGTCACGCTTTCGATGAAAAACCAGAAAGGGTTGCTTTTATTGAAGGATAAAAAAGGGTTTCATTTAGGGTATGGAGAGAATACGGACCTCCACAGTTGTATTGTGAGGCTTTCCCAAATCGTGAAACCAGAGCTGGCGATGGTGGATGGGACTCGGGCATTGGAGGGATCTGGTCCCACAACAGCACCAGAGGGACTTACGAATGTCCGAAGATTAGATCTCTGCGTGATGGGAAAGGATATGATCGAGGTTGATAATGCGTGTTGTAAAATTATGGGATTTGATATTAAAAGCGTAAAGCACATCCCAGAGGTTCCGGTAAGGTTGTCGAAATGCTCTCTTCCTTTAGCAACGGTAAAACCTCCCCTAAAAAAGCCCGGTAATGTGCTTAAAATTGGGAATTTACGGCTCCATATTTCCAAATGGATGTGCACTGGGTGTCAAATGGCTTATTCTCGGATGATTAGAAAAATCATGTATTCTAAGGAATTAAGTAAAAAATTTCAAATTCTCCAGAAGAAAGAGCCCGTTATCAATATGTACATGGGAAAGAGCTGCCTTGCTCTTATTGAAGATGCCCGGAAAAGGACGGGGGATAAAAAACCTCGAATCTTTTTTGGGACTTGCGCAACTCAAGCGTCCCAAGATCTCGAAGGTATTCATATTTCAGGATGTCCTCCGGATTATAGGAAAGCCACCAAAAAAATTATTTCTCTCGTTGATTCAAACGGGGAGTTCTAAGCAAATAACCCACTCTCCTTTGTTCTTTCTTTTTTACTTATTAGAAAGCATTCTATTTATGCTATCTGCCAATTCTTCCAATATCTCCAATCCTTCTTCATCGTTCATGATATCCCCTTTTTCCCGGGCAATGATGACATTCCAATAGGTAGAGGTGGCGATCTGCATCTTAGCTATTCCGAAATAATAATTGAGGATGGAATACACCACGTTATGTCCTGCTCTTCTGGCCACGGCCACTGCCGCTCCCACTTTATTTTTTAACACATTGTCATTTGTGCGGGACATAATGCCCGTTCGTTCGATGAACATAGCCATTCGTGAACTCACGTTGGAAAAGTAAGTGGGAGAACCTAAAATTAGTGCATCTGCCTTGCGGAGGGCATCGAATATTTCGTTGATATCATCATCCTGGACACATTCTAGTTTCCCTCTGCATTTGTAACAAGCCAAGCAAGGATGAAGCTCTTTTTGGCGGAGATTGATGATTTGTGTGGTGTGATCCTCTTTTTCAAGATGCTCTTTTAAGATTTCAAGGGCTTTTTCCGTGTTTCCGTGAGCCCGAGTACTTCCGTTAATTGCTACGATATTCATATAATGGATAAATTGCCTCTTTATAAAAATATAATGAATCAAAACTTATATTTCTCTATTCTTCTTCATAATCTTGGAATAACTCATCGATTTTGGCGGCCATGATAAAATCATTTTCGGAGAGCCCTCCTATTGCATGAGTGTAGAGAACTAATTCGACTTCGTTGTAATATATGTGGATGTTGGGATGATGTCCCTCCTTCTCTGCCAACTCACCCACTCTATTTACAAAATCAATTGCCTCCTTGAAATCATCCAATACAAATTCCTTTGAAATTTTATGTTCTTCTTCCCGGTCAATGTACCACTCATCTACTTCTTTAAGGTACATATTCTCTTCGGGGATCGGTAATGTGGGTACGCCGCCTTCGCATGGTTTGCACTTTAATTCGGTTAAATTCTGCTTTGACATATTTGTACTTGCATGAAACCGAACATAAAAATCTATTTTTTTTAAATTATTAATCCACAAACCAGCGCTTTTTTTTAACACATGGATTTTATTACTCTATAGGTGGAAAATTGAATGCAAACGGGAAAATCTCTCCATTTGAAGAATACCGATGTTCATCCGAAAATAAAGGATGTTTTGGAAAAGGAAGGCATTTCGGAATTTTATCCCCCACAAAAAAAAGCCCTCCCTTACATAATAAATGGGGAAAATGTCATCCTAAGTTTTCCTACAGCCTCCGGAAAGACTCTTATGGCGGAGATCGCCGTCCTCCAAAACCATTTGGAAAAAGTTGAAGGACAGGATGGGAAAAATGCAGAGGTGGAGGAAAAGAAAAACAATTCTCCCCACCCTCCCCAATCAGAAAATATTGGTAAGGCATTGTATCTATGTCCATTACGTGCCTTGGCGAATGAAAAATATCATGAGTTCAAGGATAAATGGTCTGCCCTGGGGATCGATATTGGCCTAGCCATGGGTGATTTAGATCGCAGGGAATTTTATGTATTTCGGAATGATCTCATTATTCTCACCAATGAAAAGGCGGATTCATTATTCCGGATGAGGCCCG
>CAZEPC010000033.1:0-5507 GCA_964513765.1 uncultured archaeon | reverse complement strand
CTCTATAACATCGATGTGGTTATTGTTGATGAAATGCATCTTATAAACGACAAAGACCGGGGGGTCACGTTAGAATTTTTGTTGACCCGGATTTTAACCTTGAATAAAGATATCCAAATTGTGGGACTTTCCGCCACCATAAAGAATTCCAAAGAGCTTGCGAAATGGATTGGAGGAAAGCTGGTAAAAAGCGAGTGGAGGCCTGTTGACCTTCGGCAAGGCTTCTTCCTTCAAGACTCTATTCATTTTCAAGATGGATCTCATCGCACCATCAATATGATCCCGGGGCATGGGACCATGTTTTCTCTTACCTTGGATATGATCAAGGAGGGTGGTCAGGTTCTGATATTTACCAATTCCCGGAGGAGTACTATGAGTTTGGCAACTAAGCTGGCACCCAAATTACGACTCTCTTCCTCTCAAGAGGAAAAAGATGATCTCGATGGGCTAACCAATGAATTTAAGGCTTTTTATTGGGATGATTTGGACTCCACGAAAGATTTGTTGAAATCTTTACGGGGGGGAATCGCGTTTCATCATGCGGGTTTGAAATCAGATAAATTAAATTTTATCGTTGAAAAATTCAACCAAGGGATTATCAAGGTTATTGTATGTACTCCAACTCTGGCGGCGGGGGTTAATACTCCCGCGAGAAGGGTTATTATCAAAAGCTTATATCGTTATGAATCGGGTAAGGGGATGGTGACTATTCCAATCATAGAATATAAACAGATGGCTGGGAGGGCAGGGCGCCCACATTTCGATCCGTATGGGGAAGTGGTCATCTACAACAAAAAACAAGATAAAGTCTATGATCTGGCCAAACAATACATTGAGGGTGAGCCAGAGGAGATAATTAGCAAGATTGGCAAACAAAACTCCTTGGAAAGTCATGTTCTTAGTCTCATTGTGTCAAAAATTGCCAGAACAAAGGATGAAATCCTGAAGTTCTTGGAAAACTCCTTTTATTTCTATCAGTTGTCCAACCGACCCGAAAGTGAACATTCCAAGATCTGTTCATTTTCTGAGGGGTTTTCGGAACAAGTAAAGGGATCCAAATCTAAATCTGTCCGGAATAAGAAAAAAACTCCGAAAAAACCGGAGATAAACATGGGGAAGGGGAAGGATCCGCTGAAACTCAACGCCGCCAGCGATATGTTTTTCCAAAACGCCGCCGATCTCCTGAAAAATAAAAAGAAAGAGGAGAAAATGCACAAAAAAAGGGATATGGGTCATTTTATGGCCAGAGAGAAAATTTATCACATTCTTGAATCCCAACTTAAGGAAATCCTAACTAATTTTGTCCTTGATGGGTTTTTAACCGTAAATGCCACTGTTTCTGATATTCAAAAGTACCAAAACACGGAATTAGGCCGTATCACCACCCAAATGTACCTTCCGCCCTCTGATGCGCTAATATTATATTCAGGACTGGAAAAAGCACTAAAAATAATGGAGATTTCCTCCAATCCGAATAAATATCAAAGCCGGGCACTCGCAGGAAAGACCATTAAAACAGTAACTTGGCTTAATTTGATAACCCAGCTTTCCAGTTTTTGGAAATTTTATCTAAAACAGCACGAATTTAGCGTATCCCAGATGTTTCTCGATGATAATTCAGAATTTCTCCTTGTTGATGAAATCCCCCAACCCAAACAGTCCAATTACAGATCTTTCCTGGAAGAAATTAAACTTACCATGATCCTCAATACTTGGATTTCCGAGATGGATGAAAGCGAAATTATTGAGAAATTTGGAATCGGTGCTGGCGATCTCTTCCGAACGGTGAGCACTGCAAAGTGGCTATTCCGGGCCCTACTTAAATTAAGTAAGCTCCAAGAGTTTGGCGATCTTCATGGAAAAATTGAACCCTTATACTTGCGGATCCAGCATGGGGTAAGACCCAATTTGTTAGAATTGGTAAGGTTGAAAGGAATCGGAAGGAAACGGGCCCGTATGCTTTATCGTGGGGGTTTGAAAACCTTGAATGATATTGATAATGCATCAATCGAAAAAATATCCAATATTCCGAATTTCGGCATGGAATTAGCCAAAAGTATCAAAAAGCAAATCTCCCAAAATCATGTTGGAAAAACACCCCTTGAAGAAAATGGCCAGTCTAATGAAGAAACAGCACATCATAAGAAAGAGATGCATAAGAAAAAAGGTAAGGGTTCGGATCTTACTTCAATTAATTCAATTAAAAAGAAGGCCGTATCAAGAGATCCGAGTGACGGTCCCAAATTACTTAAAAATAGTTCATCTCTTGATTCATCAAAAAAGGATAAGGTTAAGGGTGAAAATTCAAAAGATAAGCCCTCTAGACCGAAAAAAACGCTAGATTTTTTTATGTAAGGAGTTATAAAATGCGTAATAAAAAGTATTTTGAGGATAAGATGTATTGGATGTAAAAGTATGGAAAAATTGGTAAAAAAAAAGCAAAATCAAGCCTACGCTACTTTCAGTCCAACTAAATTTTTCCTTGGAACAATGATTTCATCCCCAACTATGGCGGAAATGATTTCTTTAAATGATTTTGTCACATTTTTTCCGGTCTTGGCGGATGTAATCATATATTTACATGCGTTGATATCTTCTGTTAATTTCTCCAGATAATTGGTGGTGATCGTTTTTTCTTTTCTTATATCTTCCTTATTTGCCAAAAGAAGAATGGGAACAGAATCATCCAAGTATTTCCGCACGTCCTTAATCCAGAACTTTTTTATTTGGTCAAAAGTATGTTTTCTTGTTAAATCGCCCATGATAATAACTGCTTGAGCTCCTTGATAATATGGGAACCGCATTGACTGCCATTTTTCTTGTCCTGCGATATCATAAAGGGTTAAAGTAGATTCGTATTTTTGATGAGAAGCTTCAAATTTAATACGTTTGATAAAAAGATTAGTGCCTATCGTTGGTCTATAATCCTTGGTAAATCTTCCTTCCACAAATTTCTTGATAAAGGATGTTTTTCCAACCGCATGTTCTCCGATAATAACAATTTTAAATTTCAAGATTTGGGTTTGCATTTTTTCATTCTTCCCCACTAATTCCTACTAATAGAAAAGAGAAATCTGAATTTATGTGGCATTTTTGGAAAGTTTTCCAAAATGTTTTCCAAAATGGGCTTAATAGGGAAAGATAATCCAATTTATTCAGATTATTCGATATATAGTTGTATTCCTATTCTCCTCTACTGAAAGCAATCCCAATAATCAGAAAAGAGATCTTTTATTTTTGGAATTAATTTCGTTTGGGTTTTTTCATAGGCCTCAGCTCTTCCCGTTTCATCCTCCTCGTAAATCGCCTGTTCTCCTCTCATCGAGGAAATCACATTTGTTATCGATTTTGAGATGGCTTCCAAATTATAACCTCCCTCCAGCGTGCAACAAACTCGACTTTTGGCATATTTATCGGCAATTTTCCCTACTTCATCCATCATCCAATGATATAATTGGGTATTATAACTTAGTCCTGCAAGAGGATCGGAAAAATGTGCATCAAATCCCGCCGAAACTAAGATAAACTCCGGTTTATATTCATTCAACATAGGAAGGAGTATTTCCTTGAAGGATTCTTTGACCGATTTCACTCCAGAGCCCGGGTAAAGGGTTAAATTACATATTTTCCCTTTTTGTTCATCCAAGCCCATATCATCCACAAAGCATGTACCTGGATAGAGGGTATAGGGGTGTTGATGCAGGCTAAACATAAGTAATTCTCCTGTGCTCGGCCCCATCTCGAAGATTGATTCTGTGCCATTTCCTGCGTGTACATCAAAATCAACAATTGCCACCTTTTCAATTCCCTTTTCTCGGATAAGAAACTCCACATCTAAGGCAATATTATTAAATAAGCAAAATCCACTAGATCTCCGGTTGTTGGAGTGATGTCCGGGGGGCCTACAAAGTACAAAACCTCTGTCTATTTCATTGGCTATGATTGCATCAATAACGGCAAAGTTACCTCCCACCGCTTTCAATGCTGCTTCATAGGAATCCTCTGAAATGATGGTATCTGCATCTAAATGAGTAATTGCGTGGGTATTTTTGAGGGATTTTGTTTCTTTTTTTATGGAATCAATCAAATGCCCGTCGTGGAGCCATCCCACTTGTTCAGGTGTGGCAAGATAGGGTGTAATCTCATGGTAGTGGGATTGTCTTTCTTTTCCGTACATGTGATTTTCCTTCAATCTTTTCAGGGTTTCTGTGAGTCTTTCCGGACACTCGGGATGATTGCCGGTATTATGTTTCATATAAATAGGGTCATATGTAATTCCTACATTTTTCATACTTTTTTTCTACATAGATCAATTATGTTCACATTTTTAACATTTTTCATTGCTTTTTTCAAATTTTTGAAGATTCTCTTCAAATTCCTATATCACAAATCTTAAAAATTTAAAGAAATGGGGATGTTTACGAATTAATAGTGGTGCACTCCTTTAACACTAATCTCTTTACAATATTAGATACAATGTCTTATATCTCCCACCTTTATATATGGTGGACTTTAAATCTCAAATCGCACCATTGGATAAAAACACCAATATTTTTCCTTACGAGACCCGGTCTATCTGTTTTCCTTTTTTTCGTAGGAAAATAACAAACTTTTTATATCAATAACGATACATTTCAAATAGGGAACAACGAAACTGGAGCCTTATTATATCTCCTTTTTCTTATTACCTCCCTCTTCTACTCCATTGTTTGGAGTAATCTTTGTTTTGTTTGTTTGGCGATTGAATTCGCCGGGGGCTCATTTCGTTGTTCTTTATTTTCTTTCCTTTCCTTTCCTTCTAAAAAAGTAAATTTTTATCCAGTTTTGCTTGAGGTCTGTCTTTTTTTTTATCGCCTATTGATTTATAGATGTTTATTACTTAAGTCAATCCTTATAAAAAACAGATTTTAAAGTTGAAAACCAACCTTTCTAAAGAAATAACCCAATAAAAACCGTAAAAAGACATTTTTATATTATTTCCTTTTTTTCATAGGAAAATAATAATCTTTATATAGAGCTTCTCATAACTATCTATTAGGGACAACGAAATTAGGAGCCTTATATCTCCTTTTTCTTATTACCTCCCTCTTCTTACTCCATTGTTTGGAGTAATCTTTGTTTTGTTTGTTTGGCGATTGAATTCGCCGGGGGCTCATTTCGTTGTTCTTTATTTTCTTTCCATTTATTTTTCCTAAAATACAATATATTTTAAAAGATTAAAATAGTTTTTTCTTAAGGGATATGACTGAGTTCCAATAGATCAGGGCTTAAATTATAATCCAAATCATAAAACCTAATCAAAATTGTGCATATTCCATTGATGGTTTTATTCTATATTTTCCCTTTTTTCCTAGGAAAATAATAACTTTTATATACTATCTTATTTAATTATTTATTAGGGACAACGAAATCGGAGCCTTTTTATCTCCTTTTTCTTATTACCTCCCTCTTCTACTCCATTGTTTGGAGTAATCTTTGTTTTGTTTGTTTGGCGATTGAATTCGCCG
>CAZEPC010000032.1:0-20915 GCA_964513765.1 uncultured archaeon | reverse complement strand
ATTACTTCCTCGACGGTATGTGCAGTTTGAATAAGCGTATTCACGGTTGCTCTATATCCAACAGCATCATCAGCGGTGATTTTGCAGTAAATTTTAGCATCACTACTTTTGGGCTTTTCGATATTTAATTCCGAACGCTTCATAGGAATGCTGGAAAGTTCGGGTAAAAAACTTTTGTAGAATATTGCCGCATCCTCTGCCGATTTAAACTCGAAAGTTATGGTAGAATTAATTTTCATTTTTATTTGTCCATTTAACTTACTTAATTTTTGGATTAAGAATATCTCCCAATTTACATAGAGTAATAAATCATTTTGAGGGATGTAATAGAATCAAGGGGTAAAAATTGTAAAAAAATGTGGTATTACTCTTTTCCGCTTTCTTCTAATTCCCTTTTCAAGCGGACCGCAATCCGGTGGCTTTGTTTTCCTCGGTCTGTGGTTGGTGCCCAAGCGCCTCCGGTGAACTTTGCTCCGCACCTTTTACATTCCCAAACTCCAACTTCTTTTCGCATATTTCTGATTCGAGATTCGCATTTGGGACATTTTTGAATTCCTTTTTGTTGGTCAGTTAATCTTTTCCATCTTTCTCGGACAACTGAACCATATCTTGCACCAAACTTACCTGCAATTCCTACTTTTCTGGTTTTCTTACCCATTTCAATCAACTTAGGTTTTTGTATCGTGTTTCATTCTTTGAATTTCTTATGTATGAATAGTTTAAGTAAAGAAAGAATTGTAAAAAAATTTTTGAATTAAATCAGAATTTATGAAATATTCTCCATGAATCCGATTTTTCATCAGATCCTCTTCTCAATATTCCCTAAAATTCGGGAGTATATTGTCGGAGGTTTAGTTTTTCTCGTAAATTATTGGAAAATTCAATTGCCTTCCTGGATAGGTCGATAATTTCATCAACTGTCCATGTACATTCATCATATTTTTGAATGGAGGTAATTTGTCCCTTTTCATCGGTTGCAAAGGCAATCATGCCATCTGCTACCATTTCTTCATCCAATGAAGGATCTACAAATATGTATTCTCCTATTTTTCCAAAAGTTATGCTTAGTGGGATCTCATTGATGGGTATTGGGCCATAAGTTCCATCCCATTTTAATTCTCCGTCTTCCACCTTAGCTCCAGGTAACTTTGCATTCAATAATGCTGCGATGGAGGCAATTGCTGCGCAATCTGTGAGATTTCCATAATAATCCATTACATAATTATCGATAAATATGATATAGACATGTTCTCCCTCCTTGATGCACAATTTTTTCTTATCTACAGAGTTTGAATGCCTGATCCCTCTATCCACTACTCGGGCTAATTGAATTGCATCCTCGCCGGGTCTTCCCCCTTCAAACATTGGGGAGGCAATGGGCACAAATTCGGACATAACCGTGGTTACTCCTTCATCAGGGTTGTCTGGGTATGGAGTGCCAACATCATATTTTACACCACAAATAACTCGGCTCTTGCCTAAATGGACATCGACGGATCCTTCTGCTTTGGGAGAGATATTTGTTTTAATATCAATTTCTCTATATTCCATTAAATCTCTACCGTCTATTCTCTTCCCTTCTTTAAGGTGTCGAAGTACTCTATCTCGTTCTAATGATGATATTACTCTAGATGGTTTTGTCATCTTTAGTTTCCTCCTTGATTTTGTTCATTCTGCTGTTCTTGTTGCTCTGGTTTTTCCTGAGACTCAGATGATTCTGGAGTATTTTCTTTTTGATCGGATTTTTCTTGACCACCTTGTTTCTGTTGTGGTTCTTGTTCCTCCTTTCCGGAATCGCCTTGTTTTTGTTCTTCCTTTGGCTTTTCCTCTCCTTTATCTTTTTTCTGAGTCCCTTCTTTGAGCTTTTTCTCTTCTTCTTTTGCTTCATCAGCAATGCTAGTGTATTTATTCTTTAAGGATTCCAGCTGAATTTGATATATCTTTTCTGCTCCTTTCATAATATATTCAAACGAGGTTTTTAATTCTTCAGGTGTCATTTCTCCATCAAATTGAAGCAATGAAATCCTTTTATTCCTCATAATTACTGCTGCGGGAAGATCTCCTTGGCCTACTTTGTCTTCTTTATCACCAAGATCTAGAATTATCTTATCTTGAGCTTTTCCGGCTGCAATTCCAACCACCAAGCTTTTCATAGGTATGCCGGCATCAGCTAATGCAAGTGATGCACAAGTGGTGGACGCACATCTAGTTCCTCCGTCTGCGGCTATTATTTCGATAAAGATTTCAATTTGTGCATCTGGATATGCTTCTAAAAATAATACTGGTTCTAAAGCTTCCCTCACAACTTTTGAAATTTCAATCTCTCTTCGGTTTGGCGCTGGTCTTTTTCGTTCATGTACAGAAAAAGTCGCCATTCGATAGTTAACACGTAAAATACCTCTATCGGGTTTTGCCAAATGTCTTGGATGAACCTCTCTTGGTCCATATACGGACGCATAAATTTTGTTCCCCCCGTGTTCTACGTAGGCGGATCCCTGCGCATTCTTTATTACTCCTACTTTGCATGCGAAGTGACGCGGTTCATCAGCTTTTCTTCCGTCTAATCTTCTTCCATCTTCTCGGAAACACACTTCATCGTGTGGTTCGGGTACTAATATTGTCATTTTTTATTCAATACCTCTATTTTCAATTTCTCTAATTATTGTTTGTGTAACTCTATTTGTGAGTCCCGTTGTATGGGCCTCTCGTTCTATTTTTTCGATTATCTCAATGAGTAAATCCTCATGTAGATATGATTTTCCTTTAATCCAAATTCTTCCGTTTTGTGCGATGAAAATTTTGCTATTCAGCAATTTTTTCAACACAGAAACCATACTAGCTCTTCTCCCAATAACCCTCGGGATTTTTGGTGCCGAAATTTCCATCACGACTCCTTCTCTAATCTTTCCCAATTTATGCCCTAAAGTCGTCAATCTTGGAGTGGATAGTCTGTCTGCTGAAATTATTTTACAAATTAACAGATCTCCAACATTATATTTATCCAATTTGTTCTTTTTAGGTATTTTATACGTTCCAACTTTTTGTTTTTTGTATTTATGGGATTCTGATTTATCAATTGCTTCCTTTGGTGAGAGAAGTGCTAAAGATTTCGCATTTATATCAATTAACCATTTAGTTGGGGTTTTATTCACAACTAATCCGATGATCTTGTCTCCCATTTGAGGGTCATAAAGCCCATTTAACGGAACAACATTTACATATTTCCCGTGAATGTTCTTTAATCCAATAAAAACAGAGATGATGTCATCACCATCTCTTACAGCACCTCTTCCGGGTACATGGTTAGGATCTGAGCTTAATACTTCTCCAGGACTTACAAGAACTCTCTCTGGTTTATTATTTGATTCGTTTGTCATGTTATTTCACCATTTTTTTATGACCGTAATTTTTGTGTTATGTTTCATAATTTTTATGTGCTTTGATATTACTATAATGTTTCATGTTTGAGTATTTTTGTTTTTTTTTGACACTAAGATATTTTTTTGCTTTAATTTCAATCTTGAATGAGTTTGGTTTGGACTCTCCCATGTGTGAGCTTATTAAGGGCGTCCAACATTTCCATTTGCAATCCGGCAGGTAAAGAAACCATTCCAACCCATGACCCGTCATTTTGCCACTCAGATTTCTTTACTTGGGCATATTGAGCAACGACATTATATGCTTTAGGGGCATATTTGGCAGGTACTTTGAGTGCCATTTTTAATGATTCCATTCGAATTGGAATAATCGGCTGAATCTCTTTAAGAACTTCTTCAACTTGTTCTTCGGCCGTTTTATTCACATCAATTGATACTTTTGCTTCTTCCATGGCCTTTTTAATTCTTTTAGGGGGATGGGGCTTTTTAGACTGTGGATTAATACAATTCTTTGCTAAGATGGTTACGATTTTTTTCTGCTTTTTCTCTATCCATTCTTTTCGTTGTTCTTGGGTCCAATTGAACTCACCCCTCAATAAAAAGATGCAAGCAATTTCCTTTTCATCAGAAGTTCCAAAAGCCTCTTCTAAACTTTCTTCATTACATCGATCCCCTTTTTTCACATCTGTAAAAACATCAAAGGTTGGAAAGATATTTCGCAAGTAAATATCGGAATCAAGTATATCTTGGACAGTTAGTTGCTGCTTTTCTTCTTTTGCCCTTTTTTGTTGCAATTTCTTCTTTGCTTTATAGGCTTCATCAGAGTCCGCAATCATTCCGAATTTATCTCTACCTTTATGAATTCTAACAATGATGTTATTTCCCAAATCAAACTGTTTTTTTATACTTCCGCTTCCACGCTGAGCCATGTTTAATTTTCAATCCTTCTCATATTGAACTATATTATTAGCTATATGGATATCTTGTTATTTAATAATATGGTTAGAAAGAGAAAAAGAAATCAGAAAATGGGTTTTTAATTTCAAATCCTTTTTCAATTTTTTTTATACCTGTAGATATTCACCATGGTTGAAAGTCGTATTTAGGAAGATTTAAAACATTTTTTCCAAAATTTCTGCAATATGCTCGAAATTAAGTACTAGATACATATATTTTCGGAATTTTAATCGATTCGTTTTCTTTTCTGCAGATATTTTGGGTTAATGGCTGAATTATTGGAAGTTACTCCTTTGGGGTCATATTTTTCCCGTTCTTTTACTTCAATTCTTTAAGGTATTATCTGAATTTTGGTTATTCATATTATGGAGTTTTGGTTCTTTATTTTTGATTTCCAATAATGATATATTACGTGAGTGTAATAGATGGATTGCCGATGTGTTTCATTTTTTCAGCATATATTTTTATTCTATTCCCCCGAACGTTTCCGCCGTTATTTTAAAAAAGGACTATGATAATGAATTATTTTCTGTTTTAAGAAAAATGTTCTTGAAATTTTTTCCTATGTCAACATTTTTCATACAAACTATCGATTGAATTCACTTATCTTCCCTATGTACTTCTTTCTGTCCCATTTCTGTATTTTAAGTGTTAAATTTCTTTTTTCTTTCTCGCACACCACATTATTCGTGTTTATTGTTCAAGATATAGATAAACACTTCTTTTTTCCGTTAAGTGTATTGTGCTAGTTTCTTATACTCACTTGCAATAATTCACAAAAAAATAAATAGTTTTTTGTTCATGGAAAATCTTTTCTTCTCTCGTTCTATTGATTTTTTCTCCGCTAATTGTTTTTTTTCTTTTTTGGAACTTTTTTAATTGAAAGTTGAATTCTTTTCCGAGGTTTATCAATTCCAATGATCATCATTTTTTTGGTTTCTCCCACGGCTAAGAAGTTGTGAGGGTTTTTGACGAATTTATTTGAGATTTCACTTTTGTGGACTAACCCATTATATTTGATTCCGATATCGCAAAACGCACCAAAATCCACTACATTTCTCACAATTCCAGTAATAACCATACCTTCTTTAAGATCTTCGAGAGTAATTATTTTCTTTTTAAGTTCTCTTGGTGGCAACTCGTCACGCGGATCTAAGTTGGGTTTAAGTAGTTGTTCAACAAGATATCGAATCCGATCAGGTGTCACTCCGAATTTTTTAGCTGATGATTTCGGTTTGATTGACAAGAGTTTATCCTCGATTCCCCCTTTAATCAAATCCTCTTTGGTCAAATCCAAGTGGTTAAGAATCTTTTCCGTGAGTTCATAGGATTCGGGATGGACAAAAGTTGAATCGAGGGGATTTTTCGCATTCCGAATCTTCAGAAACCCCGCACATTGTTCGAATGTTTTCGCCCCCAATCTCCTCACATCCATTAATTGAGTTCTGCTTTTGAATCCTCCAAGCTCTTTACGGTGCGATACAATTCTTTTGGCGAGTGAAGGGCCGATACCTGAAACATATTCCAAGAGTTTACTGGATGCGGTGTTTAAATCAACTCCAACGGAATTAACACAATCCTCAATTACTGTCCCAAGGGCCTCCTTAAGTTGGTATTGATTCACATCATGTTGATATAGTCCGATCCCTATGCTTTTAGGATCGATTTTTATAAGTTCGGAAAGCGGATCCTGAAGTCGTCTCGCGATGCTGATTGCACCCCTTACCGTGAGGTCCAGATTTGGAAACTCTTCCTTCGCCAGCTCGCTGGCAGAATATACGGAGGCCCCAGATTCATTCACAATCTCATATTCCAATTCATGATCGGAATTATAATCATTTATCAATTCCGAGACCAATTGTTCGGTTTCCTGGGAGGCGGTTCCATTTCCGATTGCGAAAGTGTAGGCATCATATTTTTCAATGAGGGAAATTAGTTTATTCTTTGCCTCTTGAATCTTTTTACGGGGTGGGGCGGGATAAATCACATCATTATCAAGATAATCTCCGTATCTATCAATTACTGCCACTTTGCATCCAGTTCGATAACCCGGGTCAATCCCGATGATTGCCCTATTCTTGAGCGGTGGTGTCATCAAGAGATTTTTCAAATTCTTGGCAAATACATCTATTCCATGATCATTTGCCTCCTCTTTCAAATTCCTCCAAAGTTCTCTTTTAATTGATGGTATATTATAGCGCTTATAACCTTTTTCGACCCCTTCATCATAATATTCATAGAAGATATTGTTCTTGGGAGTATGCCCTTTCATAATTCGTTTTTTCAACTCATGAATGAGGTTTTCATCTGGGGTGTCAAATTCAATATCCAGCACATTCAAGCTTTCCGCCCTACTCAAAGCCATAACTTGGTAATGCTTGATGGATTGGGCGGTGCTATTGAAATCAAAATATGTTTCAAATGTGAGCGGCTCTATCTCCTTTCCATTTTCATCGGTGAGTATTTTTCCCCCCTTTCTTACCTCATCATCAATTTCAGTATTAAGCTTAGCCCGTTTGAACACCACTTTTCTAACAAAATCTCTGTTTTCGGGATCCAACCCGGTATCCTCGGCAATGATATCAATGGCACCGCTCAGGGCCCTTTCTTTATCTTTGACCCCTTTCTCCTCGTCTATGAAATCCTCCACAAGATCCTCGATATCTCCCTTCTTTACGCCCTCTCTAATCATTTCCGCAAGCGGCCCCAATCCCTTTTCTCGTGCCTTTGTTCCGCGGGTTTTGTATTTCTTTTTATAAGGAAGGTAGAGATCTTCCACCCTCTGTAGTTTTTCTGCTTCTAAAATATTTTCTTTAAGGTCTTCATTAAGCTTTCCTTGATCTTTAATGAGCTTGAGGACACTTAATTTCCGTTCCTCGAGGTTCACTTGGGAATCGTAATTTTCTTTAATATTGCGTAATTGGGTTTCATCTAATCCCCCTGTTACTTCCTTCCGGTATCTCGCCACGAAGGGAATTGTATTTCCGCTGGTTAATAAATCAAGTGTTTGGATGATTCTCTTTATATTTACTTTTTCCTTTCTCGCAATTTTTTTATTTATTAGTTCCAAGTCTACCTTTTCGGGTATTTCTATTTCGGATTCTTCGACTTTTTCTTCTGATCCCATAGAACTAAAAAATTTTTATCTTTTTTGTATTTTCTCTGCGTAACAATGAGTTCTAAAAAAAAAAATTTTAAAATCGTGAAGTCCCTCTACGAAAAGGATAAATTCGCCCAAAAAATGGGCTTTGAACTATTAGACCTTACGGAAAAGACCATTAAAATGAAAACGACCTTGCGTAAGGATATGGAAAACCTTTACGGAAAACCCCATGGGGCAGCATTATTCGGTTTCGCTGATGCGGCATTCTCCATTTTAGTAAACAACCAAAATAACATTTCTGTTGCATTGGACTGCTCAATCTCGTACCATAATGCTGCCGATACGGGAGTAACCTTGTATTTAGATGGAAAGAAACTCTCAACCTCCCGAAAAATCTGTGTTTGTCTTTTTGAGATTTATAAAAAAAAGGATTCGGAGAATGTTCCGATTGTCACCATGAAGGGGACGGCTTATCGAACCGGCAGGCCGATTCAAAAATAATTTTTATGCGGATTTTTCAATTACATTGTCCTTCTAGTCCAATTACATTTCTATTTTTTTGATAAAATTTTGTTAATGAATTATTTGAAAGAGTTACGCAATTCTTTGTTTGCTTTACCCCATATGATAATTGTGTTGGGGATGCGTAGTTTTTTTAGCATAAAGTGGTTATATGTAATTAGAAAAATTCGAATAAAGAGATATTTTTTAAAAAAGAGAGTTATCCCCTCAAATTCAATGTTCAATGGGGAGTGGAAATAATCAATGCCCTCAACATTATTCTTAACATTATAATCAAAAACCAAATCATAATTAAGATGTGAAAAAAATGAGTAAATCTTCTAAAGCACCCTCTGCAGATATGAAAAATGAAACAAAATCTCAAGTCGCCGAACCCCATAATCTCAGTTCACGGTCACAGTGGTTGAGAGATTATTATTTTAAGGGAAATGAACGGGAATGGAACAATGAATATCTCCCCTTTATCACCGGAGCTCCTTGGGGTGAGCGGGTATGGAATGAATGTGATTTCTACGTGGCACCAGAAACTATGGGCTTTATGGGAGTGAAAGGCGAAGGCCCTTATGGGACTTCTCTGTTACTTTCGGCACATAAAGTGGAGATGGAAGAGGATTTTTGGGAACTCTCCCTTCCCGAACGTCACATAGTCTTTTTCCGGGAAATTATGCTGAATCATATTCCGCAAGAGATTATATCAGCAAATGATTTGCTTGCGGGAGGTCGATTTAATACCCAATTGAGTAAGTGTTTAAACGAAAAAGAGTGCAAGGCATTTAAGAAAAGAAATCTTGAAAACCGCCATAAAATATTTCGTTATCATATCGAGGGCTTTGGAAACTTGGGTGCCACGGGGGGTCATATTATCCCCGACCATGAAACAGTGATAAACAAGGGCTTCAAATATCTGTACCAGAAAGCCAAATCACATTATAATGCCCTCTCGAATGAGGAAAAAAACGGTCCGAAGGGCAATGAATTACGAGCCATGATGATATCCGCGAAGATCCCCAAGGAATTGGCTAAAAGATACCGGGTTGAGTGCGAGCGCCTATTAGAAAAGGAAAAGAATCCAAAACGCCAAAAAGAATTAAAAATTATGATAAAAAACCTCAAGCAAGTTCCCTGGTGTCCAGCCCGGACTTTTTGGGAGGGAATGCAAGCCCTTTGGTTTACCCATATGTTGATAATGGCGGAGGAGTCCTATCCCGGCCCGGGCACCAGTTTTGGCAGGATTGATCAGATTCTGTATCCCTTATATCGGAAGGATGTATTTGAAGAAAAAAAGCTTTCCCGGCATATGGCCAAAGAAATATTCGGATCCTTTATCTTTCATTGTAATACCGCCTACGATGCCCAAATTCGGATAGGCAGACAAGGTATCACATCTGGCTTTGGCCAATTGATGACCCTCTCTGGAATGGGTTCTGATGGGGAGGATTTGACCAATGAATTAACCTATATGATCTTGGAAACTTTCGATGAATGGGCCCCTATTTTAGAGCCCAAACCTAATATTCGCTTGCATCGGGGGAGCCCGGAAAAATTGTTGGATATAATAGTAGAAATGATCGGGAGGGCACAAGGGGCACCCTTTATCTTAAACTTTGACGAAAAAAGTATCGCAGGCCTTATTCGGGAGGGTATTCCGGAGGATGATGCCTGGAATTATGGGTGTGTGGGGTGCCTGGAAAATACTTTATGCGGAAACGATAGGTCAGGAACGGTGAATTGCAACCCCAACTTGGCCAAAAGCATCGAGCTCACCCTTTGGAATGGAAAAAATCAACCGGGGTTTGAACGTATTTTCGGCCAAGAAATCTTCACTCAATATCCTTCTTGGAAGAGGATAGGTCCTAAAACTGGGAAGCCAGAGTCCTTTGAAACATGGAATGAATTTTTCGAGGCTTGGAAGCAGCAAATTAAGTTTATTATTAACTATACGGTAGAAACTTACAATAAGTTGGAAGCATTTCGGGCAGAATTTTTACCTACTCCCTATTTGTCAATCTTAATGCGAGATTGCATTGAAAAAGGAGTGGATATACGCAGTGGCCCACCTGAATACGGATTTGTCACAATTGAGGGTGTTGGATTTGCCACGGTGGTGGATTCATTACTTGCGATTAAGAAATATATATATGAAGAAGGGAAATACAGTATTGCCCAAGTGAAAGAGGCTTTGAAAAGTAATTATCAAGGAAAGAAGGAATACCGGATTATGCGGGCCTTATTCAAAAACCGGGCACCGAAATACGGCAATGATAATAAAGAGGCTGATGAACTTGCTCGGAAAGTTATGAAAATCTGGTCCGATGAAACGTGGAAATATAAAACTCCCACTAATTACCAATTCCGACCTGGCATGCTTTCATGGAATTATTGGGCGGGTGAGGACGCCGGTTTCACTCCTGCCACCCCTGATGGGAGATTGGAATCCACATTTCTCTCAAATGCAATTTGTCCTAACAATGGGGCGGATTTAAACGGTCCCACTGCGGTAACAAACTCTGTCGGATACGTACTTGGCGGAACGACTCAAAAAAGAAAGGCTCAAGATATCATTGAATATAATGGTCTTATTAATTATCTTCCCAACGGAGCATCTCATACTATCACCTTCAACCCGAGTTCTTTACGGGATGATGAACACAAGAGAAAATTCAAAGCCTACCTCCGGAGTTATGTCGAAAAAGGCGGAACCGCCCTTCAAATCAATATGCTGGACGCAGAAATGCTTAAAGATGCCCAGAAAAATCCCCAAGATTACGAAAACCTCTTGGTGAGGGTCACGGGCTATAATGCTTTTTTCAACGCCATTGGAAAGGAACTCCAAGATGAGATCATCGCACGAGAATCGCATAATTTTTAGAATCCCAAAGTAAAAGAGGTTGATGGTTTTGAATTCAAATTCTATAGATAATCTTCTCCCATTGGCTGGGGAAAGAAAGGCAAAAAAAGGACAAGATAGCCAATTAAAGGGCTTTATCTTCCAAATTCAAAAGTGGAGCACCGAAGATGGTCCCGGGATCCGAACCACAGTGTTTCTCAAAGGATGTCCCTTGAAGTGTGTTTGGTGTCACAATCCCGAGTCAATTTCTCCGGAGATTACCCTTCAATGGTACCAGAAAAAATGTATTGGATGCCTTTCGTGTGTTGAAGCGTGTGGGGAACAAGCTCTACAAATGACTACAGAGGGATTAGAAATCAATAGAAGTTTATGTACCCGATGCGGTGCATGTGCGGAGGCCTGTCCAGCAAAAGCGTTAAAAAGTTTCGGAGATTGGTGGTCTTTGGGTGATATATATGATGAGATCAAAAAGGATCAAACCTACTACAAAAAATCTAAAGGGGGAGTTACCTTTTCCGGTGGGGAACCAACCATACAGCATAATTTTTTGTTGGAGATCCTGAAAAAATGCAAAAAGAAAGGATTTCATACGGCCCTTGATACTTGTGGTTTTTTTTCTTGGAAGAAAATGGAACAACTCCTTCCGTGGGTCGATTTGGTTTTACTTGATATCAAACACATCGATCCCGATAAACATAAGAAATATACAGGTCGGACCAACTTAAAGATTCTGGAGAATGCCCGAAAGCTGGCAGAAAGTTTGAAGCAGAAGGGAAAATCGCTCTGGATCCGAACCCCCCTTATTCCTCATTATACCGCAGAGAAAGAAAATGTGCGGGGGATCGGAGAGTTTATTGTAACCCAACTGGGGAATAATATTGATAGATGGGATCTTTTAGCATTTAACAATCTTTCTGCTTCAAAATACGAAAGAATGGATGGTCCATGGGCTTTAAAAGATGTGCCTTTGCTTAAAAAGGAAGAAATGGAATATTTTAAAAATATAGCAATTGCTACTGGAGCAAATAATGTGCAATGGTCAGGAATGACAAAGGATTAGAAAGATGGTAAGTTATTTTTTACCAGAATAATCAAATGAACGGACATATTGAACAACGAAAAACAAAGTTAATGATGAGAACCATGAAAGATAAAAGAGATTCACTAATTTGGCAAGATAAAATAGACGAAGAATCGATGGAATTTACTAAAGGTGAGATTATGGCGAAATTAATCGCCACCATCGATGAAAACCAATACCCACACTTAAGCTTTATCACCTCTAATATTGCAATTTCTCCAAAAAAGATTAAATGGGGGGAATTTGTAAGGGGGAAAAGCAAAGGAAATGTGGTGAAACGGCCGAAACAGGGCTTTTTATATATGAATATTAATCCACCGTTTAAGTTTCTTCAAGCTAAAGCAAAGTTCGACCATGATTCGGAGAGCGGTGAAGATGCAGAAGAATTTAATCAAATGAAGCTCTTTCGCTATAACACCTATATGAGGGTATATCGGGTATTCTTTAATAAATTGATAAGTGCCCGTAGGTTACGAAAGATCTCTATTTTGGGGCTGGCCAAAGGGGCCTTGTTTAATTTGTTTGGTGTGGGGGAGAAAACTGGACTGCCTGAGAATAGACTCAATGATGTAGGTAACAGATTATTCAGCAAACCTTTCTATCCCAAATTTATCAGTTATCTCGATCCGTCTGATGGATATCCTGTAATATTTCCCATATTTCAAGCAAGAGCAGTGGAAAAAAAGAAAATTGTAATTCCGTTCACCGATTTTAAGAGAGATCTCCAAGAAATGCCCGAAAGGTGTAAAGTCTCGATGTTTGCTCTCGATTTTGAGGGTTTGAACCAAATGCTGAAAGGATCTTTTACAAAAATATCGGAGAAAAAAGCGGTAGTTGATATTGACATTGTCTATAATTCGATGCCTCCTATACCGGGGAGATTGTACCCCCAAAAAGCCCCGATTGAGAAGGTTGAGAATTTTAGCCTATAATTTCTTTTCTGTGTTTTAATTTTCCATTTTTCCGTTTAGTACAATTCTAAAGTCTACAATGGAAAGAATGCTCTCTTTGGGATAAGTTATGGGTTGTATCATCGGGTAATTTTACTAAAATATCCGTGGGGACCTCAATTTCTAATGAAAATGACTTCTCCTTTCTCTCCCAGATTTTACCTCGAATTCTTTCCTGATATAGCTGGCGGGTTGAAACTTCTTGGCATTAATTTTGTGCTTAATTCTAAAGTGTGTTGAATACTGAGAGTAATTTGGGACAAATCTTACAAATTTAAAATACAAATAATCCAAAAATTCAAGTCTTTGTAATCTCTAAACAAGCTTAAAAAATAGGGATTTTCCCTATATATATGAGGAAAAAATTTTAAGAGAAAAGGAATTTAAATAGATATTAGTTAATTTACAAAAATCATAGGAAGGAAAGAAAAAAATGTTTTCACAACCAGGTATGGGCTATGATATGGCCTCGACAGTTTTCTCGCCGGATGGTAGACTTTTCCAAGTAGAATACGCCATAGAGGCGGTACGTAGGGGTACTATTGCAATTGCGTTGAAGAATAAGGAAGGCGTGGTCTTTTGCGTTGAAAGAAGAGATTTGCCTTTACAAGAAAATATAGGGAGCGAAAAGATTTTCAAGATTGATGATCACATTGGTGTGGCCATTGCCGGTTTAACCGCGGATGCTAGAACCTTAGTCGAACAAGCCCGTGTCCATGCTCAAGTAAATATTTTATCGTATAATCAAAAGGTTTCAGTTCTCGAATGTACCCGGGATTTGTGCGACCAAATGCAATTATATACCCAACAAGCAGGTGCCCGACCATTCGGAGTTTCTCTCTTAGTAGGCGGTATAGATCCCGATAATGGAACAAAAATCTTTATGACCGATCCCTCAGGGGCATTCTGGGGCTATCATGCATGTGCCATCGGAAATAATGCACAAAACGCTCGTGATTTCTTAGAAAGAGAATATGATAAAGATATGAGTTTAGAAGATTTGGAGCTCTTGGCGATCAAGACATTGAAAGAAGTGGCTGATGGGGATGTTGAGGAAAATAAATTTGAAATTGCCGTGGTTTCCAAAGATGAAGATTTTCATCTTATCGATGAATCCCATCAAAATGAATTAATTGAAAAACTTTAAAGCTCAAAAATCAATCCCAGCTATACTTATACTATTTTACTGAAATTTTTTCTCACTTTTGGTTTTGGTTTATTTTTATTATATAGTAAATTCTCTCTTTGAAAAGCGTTTCTAAAATAAGATATTCAATGCTTAGCCATATAAATGAATAATCATTCAATTATGGTGAATTTATTTTAAGAATATTATTTATTCATTGATTTACCCATCGAGATGGGCATGTGCATAAGATTATATTCATATACACCTTTTTAAGTTTAGAAAATGAAAAACAAAAAAATGGATATAATTGTTGTATTTCTAATATTTATAGGGATCATTGGGTATTATTCATCCTCAAAAATTCAGGAACCACCCCAATCTTGCACTATAACTACCATAAGTATTGGGGAAAAAATTCTTTTTGGCAATAATGAGGATTTTTCCTTGAGAGGTACGGGTCTTTGGTTCGTGCCATCTTCCGAAACAACTTATGGTTTTATAGGATTTGGTTATCTGGGAAACTGGCACCCCTCTGATAGATTTACACAAGGAGGGATGAATGAGATGGGTTTAAGCTGCGATGCAAATGCTCTGTCAAGTGCGGATTTAAATCGAAAATCAAATTTAGACCGTGCTAAGCTTGATTTCTTTCCAACGGTATTAGAAGAATGTGCTAACATAAATGAAACTATAGAATGGTTCAAATCTCATAACTTTGGTTCTACTGCTCGGGGTCAGTATCATTTTGCAGATGCAAATGGTGATGCGGTAATAATCAGTGCAGGCAAGGATGGAGAATGGGTTTTTACCACAAACCAAGATAAAAACTATATTTTGTCTACAAATTTCAATGTTGTAAATCCAGAAAATGGATGGTATCCTTGTTGGCGTTATAATACTGCAGAGCAACATTTAGATAATTTTACCCATGAAGAAAATGTGACAGTCTCTAATCTAAGAGAGATTATGGCTGCTACTGTGCAAGATGGAAAATATTCGACCCAATACATCAATATTTTCAACCCTAAAACTTTAGATATTTATGTATGGCATCGATCAAATTATTCTAAAACCTTGGAATTGAATTTAGCCGATGAATTGCAGGGGTTGGAAAAAACTGAATATCATAAAATCCCCGTACTGCTGGGTGGTTCAGATTGGTTTTTTCCTCCACAATTTCCAACTTTCGTTGCAATTGGAATTGGGATTGTTGGGTTGATTGTATATATTGGACTTAAGATCATAAAGAAACGGAATGCTAAAAAGAAGCAAAAAGAGAACCATAACAACAAGAACATCAACAAATCAAAAGAATAAATTTTTTTCTCTTGTTTTTTATTATTTATCTCATTAACCAAAAATTCCTTTCAAATTGTTCTATAATTTTTAATGAGGGCTTTATTGTGTTTAATATAGGAGATACAAAGAAAACAATCTTGGTGAAATTCGTTGAATTTACACAAAAAGGAAAAAGTGTTTATGGATGAATTGACCGATCTTCTCGGTATTAAACTTCCAGTTTTTGAATTCTCCCGAATGAAGAGTACCTACACCAATCAAAATACCGATTTTATCACCCGGTGTAATAACCATCTTGAAAAAAAATATCTTGAGGAAAACGAATTTCATGCCCGTGAGAAGTCTTTATGGAATAGAATGCGGTTATGGGACGGAGTCTTTTTTCAAATCGATTATGAAAACCATTTGAGGGAAAGCATTCGTGAAGAAGATCCCGCTTTGAGTAATATCCGTCTGGAAATGCTTTTAGAGCTAGATCGGCTAAGGAGTATTATGTCTGGGGATGAATCAATCCATCAAACTTACAAAATCAAACAAATCACAAACTGTGCTGTGGTCCGAAACGGCAATATTGTCGGACTCGGGCTCAAATATTTAGATATTTATCGAATTCCAAAAAGTATTGAAAATCTAAACCATCTTAAAGTGTTATTTCTTGATTCCCCTGACCTCAATCATTTTCCATCGGGTTTAAAACACCTCAGAAGTCTAGAAACTCTGGTTGTTGAAAGTTCATCTTTTAGCATTCTGAATCATCTGGGATCCTTGCGTGGCTTAAAGAAATTAGTACTCCGTCAAAACCAATTGGATTTTTTCCATCCAAATGTGAATGAACTGGGATTTTCTTTGCCCGCTTTGAGAGTATGCAAAATCCACCATAATTCGCTCGCTTTTTTCCCCCCATTTCTTAAACAAAGTTATCATCTGAGATTTCTCAATCTCACAAAGAATGAAATTGAGCAGTTTCCCCGCTGGATTTATAATTTTAAGGAATTAATCAAGTTAGACTTAAGCCACAATCAAATTAAGCAAATTCCCTACTTTTTAACAGAATTAGTCTCCCTTCGCAATCTTTCTCTTAGCGGAAATAAACTAAAACGCATACCCGCATTTTTTAAGGATATGGATAGGATCCGCCATCTGAATCTGGACGGCAATCAATTTGTTGATATTCCATCGGTATTGGCCCATATGAAGGGTTTATCTCAAGTTTCTCTTGCAAATAACCCTATTCGTGTTGATCCCCCTCAAAATGGGTCTTGGCAGTATTGGTCAGTACTGAAGCATTTGGATGAGAGGTTTTCTAAGTTTGAATCGTGGACCCCCAATATCTTAATCAAGAAAGTAAAATATAACATTCCGCTGGATGATGTGGATCGTACACACCCGTATCTGCCGAAATATGCGGATTATATTTTTAAAAAGATTGCCGCCTATGAAACGGAAGTAAAGCAAGAAGTTATAGAATTATTGTTAGAGGTTTGTTCGGTGCCAATAAAATCCGGGTTTAAAATTTTAAAGTAAATTACAATCAATGATTGAATTGGTTTTTTTTAAACAATTATTGATAGAAAATGGACTCCATTTTTTCTTAATAATATGTGTATTTTGTGAAATGTGAGTATAATGAATATCATTCAAAATTCAACTAGTCATAACACGGATGGAAATTTTAGCGAACATGTTTCGAACGTGGTTCAATCACCCATAACAGCATATATTTATCAAGATAAACAAGAAAAGGTTTCCGATGATTTGGAAGTAGGATCAGATATGGAATTTCGACTTGCCCAAACATCAATAAAAAAACCCGATTTATCAGTCGTGCAGCGTTTTACCCATCATATAAAGAATATTGAGGTTGAGTTCTACTTTCAGCTAAATGAAAACCGTTATTATGCGCTCTTCTGGAAGGATGGCTATTTATATTGCCCGAAAGGAGAGATTTTTAGCGCAAAAACCTGGGTTACCCTTAGAGACAATATCGAGATAGAAATGAGAAATGCCGATTTTGTTTATTTCATAGGAATTTTCAATCGACATAGGGTGAAAAATGTTCTGGATAAAGCTGAGACCAAAATTTTGGAATTAAAGCGCAAAAATGCTGACATAAAGTTTCATTGACAGAGAGCAAACTTTTTTTCATATTTTCTTCTATTGTAATATTATAGTATGGTTAAAAAAAAGCCAAGAAAGGTAGAATTATTTGATGAATTGGGCAATAGTAGGGGATATTTTGACCTAAGGAACCAATTAAACTTTCTAACCGGAAAAGAATGGCTTTTTTCTACGAAATCAGTCCTACCAAAAAGTTTTCCCCCAAGTTTTCAGCATAAACTACGCAACGAGCATGGGGGACAAAAACCTCCAGAATTGTGCCAAGAAATCATCGAAACCTTTACAAAAGGGGGTGATATTGTCTTAGATCCTTTTTGCGGGGTGGGAGGGACTATGATCGCTTGTACTCTTGCTGGTCGAGAAGGGATCGGTATTGAAATAAATCAATCTTGGATCGAAGTTTATAAAAAGGTGTGCAACCGAGAGGGTATAACTTCACAGAAGGTTATCCATGGAGATTCCAGAATGATTCTCTCTAACTTTTCCGATAAAGGGGATGTCTCTAAAAATGATAAAGGGAAATCAAACAAAGAAAACCTAGCCCAAAAGTTTGACCAAATGGTTGATTTTATCCTGACCGATATTCCCTATTGGAACATGGATAGTGTGGAAAAATCCAAGGGGACCTATAAGAAAGTAGGGGAGGAGGCAAAAGGTGTTTTCTCGGACAAATCTAAACTTTCCCGCTTCAATGAAGGAGAGAATGAGCATTATCAAACCAAAGAAGAATGGAAAGAGTTGCTGAGAGAGGTTTTTTTGGGTTGTTATACCCATCTCAAAAACCGAGGCTATTGCGCGATTTTTATTGGAAATATGTACAATAACAACCGATATCATTTCCTTACCCATGATGTGGTTCAAATTATGGATGAAATTGGATATATTCCCAAAGGGGAGATTATTTGGTATGATGTGGCCAAAAAGCTGCATTTGTATGGGATTAATTATTCGTGGATCCCCAGCCAAGTTCATCAATCCATTCTCGTCTTCCGTAAAGAAACTGGGGAGGAGATTTCAGAGGAAAAAAAAGCGAAAATTCACCGTAAAAATAAGAATTATGTAAAAAAAAATAAAAAAGCCAGCCAAAAATTTACTCTAGAAAAATATTTCTAAAAAATTATCAAAAAAAAGCCAGCTCCTATCCTATCTTGAATCAGCGTTATCAGCATTTGAATATTTATATAAGATTCCAGCACCATCTATTCAGATCAATGGTACTCTGCAAAAGGTTTCCGGTACCTTGATAAAGAACCACTACATAATTCCCTGATTTGGTTATAGATCCAATAATGGCATTTTTATCCACCACATTTTTCGATGCAAATTGGATATCATCCCATTTTAATACCACATACCGCTTTCCACCCAATTTCAAGGGTGATTTTTTATTTTTCCATACATCCAATAAATTTTTGGTGTCTTCTTCGTTGGCGAATTCCGGGTCGGAGCAATAGAGAATCTTCGCATCCTTATCCATGATGAGAAGGGTGTCCATTCCAGGAAATTCTCCTTGAAATTCTTCATATTTTTCCTTTATTTGGTTTTCATCCATAATAATACATCCTTTTTATTTCTCTGAGCATTAGGAGGCCCTAGTTTATGGGTATATGTTTAAAGATTTGCAATCCCACTTGTTTGAAATTTCATCTCATTGCGAGATCAATCAAAGATGAAAAAATTTAACATACATCTTTCTTTTACTTGCGTAGGATTGATGCTCTTAATAAGAATAATGCTGCTAGATACATATTCTCTTTTCGGAAAAAAAATACTTCGATCCATTCGATAAAAAAACATCACTTAAAAATCACCGATTGAAATCATTAATCTCAGGAAATGAATAATATGCAAAAAAAATACACGTGCGCTTATCAATTCTATTCATATGATGAAAATAGCTACTTTCATCTCAAAAAAAAGTTTTTACGAACCTTTCATCATATCATCGAGGAAAGAATCCCCGAAGATCTCAATGTTTCGCTTAAGGAGATTGTATTCAGTATGGAAGATCGGCCGATTATCACTTTAGAAGGTGATAATGAGGAGGATCTGGTATTCATGATTAATATTTTAAAGGAAATAACAGGGATGGTGAGGGATGCCAAGGAAATCCGGAAGGGAGATGTGATGTATGGGCTTTTAAAAAATGTGGGCAAATTCGGGTTTGGGCTCTTTGTAGATGTCGGTATTAAGAATCCCGAAAAAGATGTACTTTTACCACTTCATTATCTCCGGGATATTTTAGTTGATGGAGAAAAGATGTCGCTCACCGATATTGTTGAGTTATACGGTTTTATGAACCATTTTCCCGTGGAGATAAAAATTGTAGATATCGAAAAGGATAAAAAAGGACAGTTCAAATATAACGCCGAATTCAGCGATTTTACTTTGGAGAGGTTCCAAATTTGGGTGGAAGATGGATTTGAAATGATGTTCTCAACCGGAGTGGCTCGGCAGTCGGTAAAGAAAACGATCGCAAAGAGGGGACATACCCAAGATACTTGGGAAGTGAGAAGGTTGGGACCTTTGGAAACAGCAACTATTTGTCGAACCGGAACAACTGCCCCTGGTTTAATAGCACATATCGGTAAATTTCTGCCGGATTGTCATTTTTCAGCATTACGCCCCCAAAAAGTAAGGAAATTTTGGGACAAATAAAAGGGACAAATAAAATTTCTTTAACGAAAAATGGGGATTAATAACGATTCTGAGATCTTTCCTTTGATTATTATTAGGGAAATGATGAGGATTTGCTTAATAAATCGCAAGTTCAAACAAAGGAAAAAACGAAAAAAATAAAAAACAAAAGTAATTGTTGATCTTATCAAGTTAATCTGAAAAAAAATTTCAATTTGAGTGATTTTTTTCGGAAGATTACCTCAAATGGGCTAGTTGTTTAGTGGTCATAACGCTGCGCTTACACCGCAGAGGTCTCCGGTTCAATCCCGGACTGGCCCACTTTACTTTTTATATATTTTCTTTTTCTTTATTAGTTTCTTTTTACCTATCAACAACCTCCGATCCTATTTTATCGAGTTTAGTCTCTCCCCGCCATGGATTAACTGCATCTTGGGGAAATTGTCGGGATATGTCGCATTTACAAACTTTTAAAAGGGAGAATGATCAAAATAAAATTGTTCATCGAATTATTAACTCACAAACAATTTGGTTTAATTTTTGTATTTTCTAATGTTAATTATTCGTCATTTTTATGAGGTGTGTGATGTCATATGATGCCTTACGGGGAGAAGTTCACAAATTTACACGGGATCGTCCGTGAAAGGAAGCAAAATCGTGCAACAATCGAATTTCCAACATATAATAAAAAAATTCTGGTTCCCGAATTTTTTATTCATTCAGAGATAAAGGATTTAAACAAAAAACAAATGCTAAAGATTGAGACATGGTATCTAAAAAAGAATAGAGTTATTCCTTTATACAATAAATCGGAACACAGATAAAAGGCCCTTTATTGAATTTAATATTTGGTTTGAAGAAAAAATAAAAGAGATTTTTCCAGAAAATTCATTG
>CAZEPC010000031.1:0-21686 GCA_964513765.1 uncultured archaeon | reverse complement strand
TTCATAAAAAATAAAACACGAGAAGATAGATACATATGCCAGTATTAAAACATTTCATTAATTTAGGAATCAAACAAATGCTTATTGAGGAATATTTGGCCAGTGAATTGCAAAATGCAGGATTTGCTGGATGTGAATTACAAAAAACTCCTTTAGGAACTCGAATTACGATTAGAACCTCTCGACCAGGTATTGTTATCGGGAAGAAGGGTAGATCAATAAGGGCACTTACCGAAAAGGTTAAGAGAAAATTCAATATAAATGTACCTACAATTGATGTCGAAACTGTTGATAAATCTGAACTAAATGCATCAATTCAAGCAGAGCGTGTTGCCTATTCAATTGAAAAGGGACAACATTATAGGCGGGCTGCTTATAGTATCATTAGAAGAATAATGAGAAATGGCGCCAGAGGTGTGGAAATAACAATCTCTGGTAAAGTAGGTTCTCAGAGAGCTCGAAAGCAAACATTTAGAAATGGCATACTTTCAAAGTGTGGTATTCCTGCAATTGAGGGTGTTGACAAAGGAAGAGCCCATGTTGTTCAGAAATCTGGTGTTATAGGGATTATTGTAAAGATTATGCCCGAAAATTATCCTATTCCAGATGAATTCCATATTCGAAGGGGAATTTTAGATGAATATGCCGAGGAAGAAAGGAAAGCGGCAATTGATGAACCCGATGAATTTTATGAGGATGATGAACCTGCAGCCGATATTATTGAGGAGCAGGAAGAGGTAGCGGATGAGGAATTATTTGATGATACTGAGGACTCCGAAGAGAAAGAAGTCAGTAAAGACCTAAGCGAGGAACAAGAGGAGGCTGTTGGGATCATAAGCGATCTCAAGGAAGAAGAAGATTCTGAAGAAGAAAAAGAAATTGAATCTGAGGAGGATGCAGAAGAGGAATAATCTCTTTGTTTTTCCTCTTTATAATCAAAAATACATTTAATACATCAAAAAACGAGAATGAGTAAAAATGAAACTTAAAATTTATGAAATACGGGAAATGTCTGCTATTGAAAGAGATCAAAAATTAGAAGATTTAAGGGATGAATTATTTAAAATTCAATCTGCTAATGAAATGGGTGGTACTCCAAATGATCCTTCAAAAATTAGACAATTAAGAAGATCAATAGCCAGATTATTAACGGTAATGCGAGAATACAATGAAATCTAATATCAAATATATTACAAACTTAGATTTAATTGGTAAAGAAATTAGTGCCAAGCATAAATACAATAAAAAAACATGGAAAGATTATCAAAATATTGGAATAGTTATTGATGAAACAAAAAATATGTTAATTACGAAAAAACACAAAAAAATAAAAAAATATGTTAAAATTCAATATAAATTTCGGTGTTGGGTACCTTTATCCGACCAAAAAAGAATTCTTATCGAATTTGATGGAAAAAACATACAAGGTACGCCTGCTGAAAGAATAAAAAAAATTAAAAAACCAAGGAGAAAATTACATTGAGTCAGACAAACAATATTGGTATCCCTGATGTTATCCCACCTGAAAAAGTATGTAAGGACAAAAATTGTCCATTTCATGGTGAATTGTCATTAAGAGGAAGAATATTTGCTGGAAAAGTTGTTTCAAAGAAACAAAATAAAACGGTTGTTATTAAAAGAGAATATGATTTTTATGTTCCAAAATACCAAAGATATGAACGGAGAAATTCTAAATATTCTGCACATCTTCCAGAATGTTTAGAAGAAGAAATTCAAGTTGGAGATGTTGTTAGAGCAGCAGAATGTAGAAAGTTAAGTAAGAGTGTTTCATCTGTTGTATTTCAAAAAACAAGTTCAAAATAAAACTAGAAAATAAGTTGTGATATTAGAATGGGAAGTCGTAGAAAATTAGGTGGCACAAATTCCATCTTCAGAATTAAAGTTACACGCGGAATTCAAACCGGGACATTGGTTAATATTGCCGATAATTCTGGAGCAAAAGTTGGAAAAGTTGTATCGGTGACTGGTTATCGGGGGAGATTAAATAGATATCCGAAAGCTGCAGTTGGCGATATGGTTGTAATTACAGTAAAAAAAGGAAAACCTGAATTACGGAAAAAAATAATGAAAGCTGTAGTGGTTAGACAGAAACAAACGGTTCGAAGAATCGATGGAACCAGAGTAAGATTTGAAGATAATTCCGTGGTTTTAGTAACTGATGATGGTGATCCTAAAGGAACTCAAATAAATGGTCCAATTGCGAGGGAAGCGGCGGATTTATGGCCTCGTGTGAGTAATGTAGCTTCTCAAATCGTATAAAATTGTATTAAATCAAATCAAAAAATTAGCTAAAATTAAAATCAAAAAAGGTGAATAAGTTGAAAGTCAATTCAAAAAACCCAAAAAAACAAAGAAACGCTGTTAAAAAATTAAAAAATCACCAAGTTAGTAAATTATTTACTGTACCTTTAAGCAAAGAACTGCAGGCTGAATGGGGTATAAAAAGACTCCCTGTTAGAACAGGCGATACAGTAAGAGTAGTAAAAGGAGATTTTGTAGATATTGAAGGTGAGGTCTTGGAGAAAAACAAGAAAAATCTCACAGTCACGATTGAAGAATGTACCATCGAAAAAAGAGATGGTTCCGAATACTCTGTGCCTATTTCAGTCTCTAAATTACTTCTTACTCAATTCGGTGGAAAAAAGAATAGAATTGAAGATCCATGGCGAAGAGATAAGATGATTGAGAGAAAAGAAAAATTAGTAGAATTAGGAGAAGAAAAGGAGGAATAAAAAAATGGCAAATAAAGGAAATAAAAGACATGTAAAAAGATATAATACACCGGGCTATATACAAATAAAAAGAAAGCACAATAAATTCTTTTTAAATTCACGATCTGGACCTCATCCAAAGAGATTCGGAATGCCTTTAGCCCATGTTTTGAGAGATGTTCTTAAGGTTACCCATACATTGAAAGAAGTAAGGTATATTTTAAATAAACAGAAGGTAAAAATAGATGGAACTATAAGAAAGGATCCAAGATTCCCTGTAGGATTAATGGATGTGATTTCTATTGATGATGTTAATAAAAGATATCGAATATTACCTTCTGAAAGTCACACTTTTACTTTAAGTGAAATAACAGACGATGAAGCCCAATTTAAATTATGTAAAATTGAAAACATTACAACTGTGAAGAATGGTAATTTACAACTTAATTTACACGATGGGAGAAACATCCTAATCGAAATAGATGATCCTAAAGCCAAACCAGACATTGAATATAAAACAAATGGAACTTTGAAACTTTCTATACCCGATCAAGAAGTTTTGGACTATTTCCCATTAAAAGAGGGGAATGAAGCAATCATCTATAAAGGGACAAACATTGGTCATTCGGGTAAGCTATCTAAAATTACTAAAAGATTCGGTGTAAGATCTTCTATTGTTGAAATTGGTGATGTCAGTACCGCCTTTGAATATATCTTTATGATTGGAAAAGATAAACCAAGTATAGATTTACCAATGTAAAAATCTCAAAATAAACAATAACATTAAAAATTATAGAAGAAAAGGTCGAAAAAAATGAGTAGTACAGAAATAAAGAACTTTAAGAAAAAATGGAATAGCAATCCCATGCTAAAACCTTTCATCGAAAAGGTTGTCATTAATATAGCCGTTGGTAGGGGTGGAGAAGAATTGGAAAAGGCACGAAATGTTTTAAACGCAATGACAAAAAAGAAGCCTGTTTCCGTTCCTGCCAAAAAGTCGGTAAAGGAATGGGGTATAAGAAAAGGGCAAAATATTGCAACGAAAGTCACATTACGCGGACAAGATGCAATTGATGTTCTTAAACGTATTTTAGTTATTTCTGATAATCGAATATTAACACAAGCTTTTGATGATAAAGGTAATTTTTCTGTTGGAGTCGATGAGCACATTAAGATGCCAGGCATTAAATATAATCCGGAATATGGAATCTTCGGGTTTAATGTAGCTGTAAGAATTGCAAGACCTGGTTATCGAATTAAAACAAGAAAAAAAGAGAGAAGAAAGATCGGAGAAGATCATTATGTATCCAAAGAGGAAGCAATATATTTTATGGAAAGCCAAATGGATGCAGAGATAGTTGAAGAAATGGAGGAAAGATATTATTAATTTAATAATATTTTTACCTTTTATGAAAAAATCAAAAATTATAGAAAAAGTATAAAAAAATCAGGTGTAAAAAATGAGTGAGAAAAGAACATTAAAATTACCATTAACAAGACTGCGCGGTAAAGGAGCACGAGAATGTAGAAGATGTGGTTCAAATCGTGGGCTTATCCGTTCCTATGGACTAAATATATGTAGAAGATGTTTTCGGGAAGTAGCAGATAAAATTGGATTTAAAAAATATTAAAAAAATAGAAAATTAAGGAGTACAAACAGTATGAGACTAGATCCATTAGCAGACGCACTTAGCGCCATAAAAAATGGTGAAAATGTGTGTAAAAAATATGTCGTTATTTATCCTAGAAGTAAATTAATTGGGAAATGTCTCCGATTATTACAAAAAACAGGATATCTTGGTGAATTTGAAGCAATAGATGATGGAAGGGAAGGTAAATTTAAGGTAGAACTTCTCGGAAGAATCAATAATATTGGTGCAATCAAACCAAGAATGCCGGTAAAATTGAGAGATATAGATAATGCTGAGACGTTATATCTCCCTGCAATCGATTTTGGTATGATCCTACTTACCACGAGTAAGGGAATTATGAGTCATTATGAGGCCAAAAAAGAAAGAATTGGTGGCCGGTTATTGGCATATGTATATTGAAATTGAAATATTACAGATAGAAAAAAATAGAATTGCGAAAATTGGAGTTGAAAATAATGGTAAAATATACATTTATACAAGAAGAAATTGAAATTCCTTCAGATATTTCAGCGGAAATGAATGATAATAAGGAAATCACCCTCAAAGGAAGCAATGGGGAAGTTACAAAAGATTTTTCCCATATTAAACGAATTGATTTTTCCTTAGAAGATGATGGAAATGGAAAAAAAATTGTTCTTTCAGCCCCATTTCCCAAAACACGGGAAATTTCAAAGGCTAAAACTGCAAAAAATTTAATCTTGAATCTTATCAAAGGGGTTCAGAAAACATATACATATAAGATGAAAATTGTGTACAGCCACTTTCCAATCACAGTAGTACCACCAAAGAAAGGTGATAATAAAATACTTATTAAAAACTTCATTGGAGAGAGGGCACCAAGAGTGACTTATAGTGTTGGAGATGTTTCTATTAAATCCGATAAGGAAGAAGTCATAGTTAGTGGGTGTGATAAGGAATATGTTGGCCAAACATGTGCCAATATTCAATTAAAATGTAGAATTAGAGATAAAGATAAGAGAGTTTTCCAAGATGGTATCTATGTTTATTCAAAATCTCTTGGAGATCAAGTTATCTGGAAGATTAGATAATAATATATTTTAGATTCACTATAACAAATTAAAACGAATGCTAACAAAAAGGAGTATAATAAAATGAATCATAAAGAAAAGAAACGATTAATGAAACTCAGAAAAAAACTGAAAAAAAATAGTCCAAAATTTAGAAGGGTTGAATCCTGGCGCCATAAAAAGGTTAAGGATAGTTGGAGAAAACCAAGGGGTCTTGATAATAAATCCCGCCAACATAAAAAATCAGGTATTAAATCACCCAATATTGGATATCGGAGCCCCAAAAAAGTAAGGGGTTTACATCCTTCCGGGCTTAAGGATATATTAGTTATGCATAAATCTGATTTAGAAAACCTAAATCCAAATGTTCATGGAGTAAGAGTTAGTTCCAAATTAGGGGGCAGGAAAAAAATCAACCTTATAGAATATGCTATAGACGAAGGTTTTCGTGTCTTTAATTTAGGACTTGAAATGCAAACTGGGTTCGAAGAAGAGTTTGCAGATCTGGATGAAGAAGGCGAATATTTAGACGAAGAATTTGAAGATATTGATGAGATTGAAGACCTTGAAGATGAGGACGAAGAAATCTAAAAAATTATAATTAGAATAATAAAATAAGTTTAAGAGAGGTTTATGAAAAAATGAATGTAGAACCACAGAAACGGATGGCCGCAGAGATATTAAAATGTGGTATAAATCGTATTTATATCCATCCCGATTTCATTGAAGATGTCTTGATGGCAATTACTAGGGAAGACATCAGGAATTTAATTAAAAATCATGTTATTCAGAAGAGACCAGAAAAAGGAACAAGCAGAGTAAGGGCCCGAAATCGAAAACAAAGAAAACAAAAAGGTTTAGCCAGGGGATATGGTAAAAGAAAAGGAAAGAAATCTGCCCGGGTAAAACCCAAAAAAGTTTGGCAAAATAAAATTCGTGCCCAAAGAAAGGAATTGAAAAAATTGAGAGATTCCAAAAAGATTGATAAAACTACATATCGAAAATTATATCTTAAAGCAAAAGGAAATGCATTTGATTCTATTGCGACATTACATAGGTATATAAATGAACACAAATTATGGAGGAGCTAATTATGGCAAAAGGTCCAAAACATAGAGTCCCTTTTAGAAGAAGAAGAGAGGGCAAAACTAATTATCACAGAAGATTAAAAATTATTAAATCGGGAAAATTAAGGCTTGTAATTGATTGTTCAAAGAAACATTGTACAGTTCAAGTCGTAAAAACTCAAATTGAAGGGGATAAAATTCTCGTACATGCAAATTCCCAACATCTTGTGAAGAGATTTGAATGGAATTTTAATACGGGTAATATTCCTGCTGCATATTTGACAGGTTATTACTGCGGTCTTTTGGCCAAAAACGAAGAAATCGAAGAAGCAATTTTAGATGTAGGCTTATTGGTTCACAATGATCGAGTAAAAAGTGCTTTTAAGGGATTTTTAGAAAGTGGAATATATGTAGAACATAATGAGAAATGGTTTTCAAACGCTCTGGAACAACGGATTAGGGGAGAACATATTCAAGATTATGCTAATTTACTCTATGAAGAGGATTCGGACAAATATAAGAAACAATTTTCAGGTGTTCTAAAAAAACAAGCAGATCCCAAAGAATTTGTTGAAATTTTTAATAAGACAAAAGAAAAAATTGAAAAGGTGGTATAAAAATGGGAAGAAGACGAAGAAATCGGAGAAATAGATGGAAACCTTTAACACAACTTGGAAGAATGGTTCAAGATGGAAATATTACTTCTATTGATGAGATCTATCGTAATAATTACAGAATAAATGAGAAAGAAATTATTGATACCTTATTGCCTAGGTTAAAAGAAGAGGTAATTGACATTACTATGGTTCAATCACAATCCGATGCAGGACAACAATCCCAATTTCAATGTTCAGTTGTTGTAGGTAATCATGATGGATATATAGGGATGGCATTGGCTAAAAATAAAGAAGTTGGACCGGGCATTCGAAAAGCTATTGATAAAGCAAAATTGAATATAATACCCATCAAAAGAGGGTGCGGATCTTGGGAATGTAATTGTGGTGGCTATCATTCATTACCGTTTAAGACAACTGGTAAAGAGGGAAGTGTAAGAATTACTTTGAAACCAGCACCAAAAGGTACGGGTCTTGCTTGTTCAGATACTGCTAAATTAGTTCTCGAAAAAGCTGGAATTACAGATTGCTGGACCTCTACTAAAGGGAATACAAGATCAAGAATAAATATGGCTAAAGCGGTTATTAATGCTTTAGAAAATATGTATAAATTACGCCGAAAAGAAGATTGGAATATTTAATCTTATTTATTATAATAATATAAAATAATTCAACGTAATTTATTCATAATAAAACAAGAATACAATCAATATATACACATATAAATAAAAAATCAATTGAAACATGAATAAATAACAGAAATAATGATAATTGGTGAATATATATGGCTAAAAAAGACAAAAAGAAAGAAAATGATAATTTCGAAACACTTTGTGTTATAAGAGTTAGGGGAGCTCCGGGCATGAAAAGGAAAGTCCTCTTCACACTTAAATTGCTTAATTTACATAAGCAAAATCATTGTACTTTAGTAAGAAATGATCCTAGTACTAAAGGTATGATTCAAAAAGCGAAAGATTATATTGCTTTTGGAAATCCTTCTAAAGAAATGATCAAAAAATTGTTAGAAAAACGAGCTCGCCTAGTTGGTAATAAACCCTTAACTAATAATCATATTCGGTTTTCAACTGTTTATGGTTCTATTTCGGAATTGGCTGGTGCAATTCAAGAGGGAAAAGTTTCATTAAAGGAAATAAAAGATTTGAAACCAGTATTTCGACTTCATCCACCAAAAGGAGGATATCCTGGTACGGTTAAAAAGCCTATTGGTTCGGGTGGAGCACTAGGAAATGTAGGGGAGAAAATAGATCTTTATCTTAATAAGATGATATAGAAAAAGGTGGAAAAAATGACAAGATCACATAGAAAAAAGACAAGAAAATATCGCGGAAAGCGGACTTTTGGTACAGGGAAACTCGGAACCAGAAGAGCTAAAGGCCAAAAAGGAGGAACTGGAAAGACAACTGGAAAAACCAAACATCATTGGTCAAAATATCTTGAGATGAAGAAAAAGGGTTTTCCAGGTCCAGATGGCGATAAATGGCGCTTAGGTAAACATGGTTTCAAAAGACCGCAAAAAGTAAGAAGGCTTAATCAAGTTGAAGCAATTAATATCAAAGACGTTGAGGTTAATTTGGATGAATGGCTAGAGAATGGACAAATTGAAAAGAAAAAAAATACCTTCATAATTAACTTGGAAAAGATTGGATATGACAAGCTACTCGGTCGAGGTAAAGTAACCGAGGATATGGAAATTACGGTCGAAAAAGCAAGTAAAGGCGCCGTGAGAAAGCTCGAAAAGGCTGAATGTAATTTAAATCTTATAGAAGAATAAATTTTTTAGATAAAAACATTATTTTTTAAAAAATATTTATTTGTAAATCCTCTCTAATTTTTTTGTTGTTCTTTTGCTTTTTTGAGTAATTTTTTAGCTGATTCATCATCAGGGACCTTTTCTAAATATTTTTTGAATGATTTAATGGCTTTTTCCCAATCATTTTGAAGAAAAAAGGCCGTACCCATCAAATTATGGATTGAAATTAAATTAGGATCCCGGTTAAGGAGTTTTTTTCCCATTTCTATCGTTTTCTCATAATTTTCCATACCTAAATCTACTTGCATCAATCTATGGAGTGTTTCTGGTTCATTTTCCTCTTCACCAAATTGAATTGCTTTAAGATACGACTTTTTGGCAGCCTCATAGTTATCTTCAGCAAAATATATCTCACCCAGCTCAAAGTGAATCATTGCATTAGAGGGGTCCATCTCCAAACTCTTTTTAAATTGCTTAATGGCTTTTTGTTTCTTTCCCTGTTTTGAATACACAAAACCTAAACCTGCATGTCCACTTGGATTTTCTGGTGCTAATCTCATAACTTTTTTGTAATGTTCTATTGCTTTATCTGTTTTAGATCGATTAACCAACACAAATCCTAAGTCTAGATGAAAAATAACGTTCTCGGGATCGGATTTCAACCAATTTTTAAGTCTTTTTTCTGCTTTTTTGTATTTTTTTTTGCTTATTAGATTTTGTAATTCTTTATAATCTTCTTTATTGATTTTTTCAGTCATATTATGAATTAGATCATCAAGGTATTAAAATAAATACATTATAAATCAGAAATCGACTAAGCTCTTACACTTGATTTTTCCATTCCATTTGATTGCTTTTTAAAACTAAATTCAATCATCAAAAGATATATATTTCCTTGGAAAAAATATATATTGTTATAATCTTTTTGTAAAAGAAGGGACTATTTGTTTCTTTACTAGCAGTCGCCTCAAAAAATATACATTTCTTTATTAAATATATATTTAAAAATTTCATACTTATCAACAAACAATAAAATGATGTGAAAGTAATAATGAATTTTTATCCTAAAAAAAAGATTGCCCTTGAAAACGAGCAATATATGGAAAATTGGCTTAAAGATAATGAAAAAATTCTGCCAAATACATTATATGGTATTTCAAAAGCAATTGGTTGGTCATTTGGTCAGACCAGAGGAACAATTAAGAGGCTTGAGGAAAAAAAACACAATTTTATCATTCAAGAGGAAGTAATAGATAAAAAAAATAAGAAATTTAAAAACCTAATCGCCCTAAAGAATCAGAAATCCCATTCTCGATTAAAAAATAAACTAAAAAATATGTCAATTTCTCCGGTCATTTCAAATAAACTTCAAGAAAAACTAAATCACATGGATAAACTTGAATGTTCATTACAAAAAATTAAAGAAGAAAAGAATGAACTCAAATCTAATAATAGGAAAATTCTCTTAAATTTGGAGTGGATGATGGATTTTTTTCAACAGCATTCAGATTATTTAAAATCAAAAATAACCAAGGAAGAGAGGAAAAAATTTAGAGAAATCGTGGATGTTATTCAGGAGGGAGAAAAACATTGAGTTGGGATTTTTTTGAGGAGAAGGAAAAACAAACCAAAAGACCAGCTGAAGAGAAGGTTTGTAATAGATGTAAGGAAAGTTTCAATATAGAAAATATGGAGACTTATTATGGCAGATATTATTGTGTCCCTTGTTTTAAGGAAAAGAAAAAACGAAAGAAAAAGAAGCAAAAAAGCAAGGAAAAAGTGCCCGATAAAAAAATTGCTGAAAATATCAAGGTTCCTATCGGGAAGGTGAATTTATCTTTCAAGAAACAGAATCTAATTAAAATGGTTCAAAAAATCTGGAAATTAGACAATCTTAAAAATCCCGAATTAGATAAAATATTAGTTAATGAATTCAAAAATCTAGCCCTTCAAAATAAATTGCGCCTAAATATCCCAAAAATCTTTAAAAAAGTGGAGAAAGATGCATATTTCAAACCTTCCGAAATCAATAGTAAAAAAATGGGGAAAGAAATGTTTTCATACAACGATTGGCAACGGGAATTTAAAAAATATACAGGAGTGGGGAAAATCTATCAATTTTCCCGGACTGAATTTTCAAAGTTTCTAACTAATAAATTTAAAAATCATTGGGTGGATAGAAATGGAAAAAATTTACCCGAAGAACAATTTCAGATGCTTAGAAGGGGTTATAGGGAGCGAAAAGGAATGGAAAGATTTTTGGGTTTTATAGAGGAGGAATTTTTTAATTATGTGAGGGAAGATGCGTTGAGTGAGTTCTTACGTCAGATGAGGATCCTTATTTGTAAGGTAGTGAAGGATGACCTTCTTCAAAATGTTTAATAAGAAAGGGTTATAATTTAAAAAAACTATTGTTTTAGAAAATTTGGCTAATTGTTTCGAGAATATCGCTCATTTCAAATGGTTTGAGCAATACATCATCTATCCCCATATCTAATAACTCTTGTAGTTTTTCGTTATCAGTGTAACCGGTAATAATAATTACTTTTACCTTCTGATTAATCTCCTTAATTTTTTGAAATGTTTTTTCTCCATTTAAACCTGGCATTACTAGATCTAAAAGAATTAGATCAATCCCTGGATTTTCTTTTACTCGTTGTAATCCCTCTCTTCCATTTGTCGCGGTTAAGATATTGTGATCATAGGTTTCTAAAATCTTTTTCAAGGAAGACCGAACTGATTGTTCATCATCAATTATTAGTATTTTCTTTTTGGAAATTTGCTCAATTATCTTTCTTTCACTCTTTCCAGCTGAACTCCTTTTCATAACTTTCTCTTCTTGTAGATTAGTGCTTCCTCTTGGGAAATAAAGAAATATTTTTGTACCTTCTCCCAGCTTACTTTCAACTTTCAAGAATCCATGATGATTATTTACAATACTTTTTACAATAGGTAGGCCCAGTCCCGTTCCTCGATTTGTCTTTTGAGTTTTTGTCGTAAAAAATGGTTCAAATATGTGTGGCTTTACTGATTTTGGAATACCTTCTCCTTGATCTTCTATTAACACAGAGACAAAAGTTCCTTTTTCTCCATGAATTATTTTTTTTGCCTCTTTGGTGGAAATTTTTCTAATCTTAGTTGATATTTTGAGTATTCCTTCTTCTTCCATTGCCTCAATCCCATTCATGCATAGATTCATAATCATTGTTTCAAGTTGCATTTGATCCCCATCTATAGAAGGCAATTTTTTTGTAAGATCTAATTTAATTTCTATATCTTTAGCCAATTTGAATTTCAGAATAGATTGAACATTTTTAATTATTTGATTTAAGTTTGTAGGTTGTTGGAAATATTTTCCCTTTTTACCGAATGCCAGTAATTTTTCTGTTAATGTAGAAGCCAGATTGCTTGATTTTATAATTTCTTCTAAATAGGATTTTTTTTCGGGATCTTCCTCAAAAGATGCCAATAAACTCGCATAACCAAGAATACCTGTAAAAATATTATTAAAATCATGGGCGATCCCACCAGCCAGTTTTCCAGTAATCTCAAGCTTTTTAGAATCAATGATTTCATCAATAAATTTCTTTCTTTCCTGAATATCCATAATGATTCCTCTAAACCTTTGTGAATCTCCGACCTTTACCAGTTTTGAAGATAATAATACTGGTATTGTCTTTCCTCCTTTTGTCTGAAATCTTAATTCATGGATTTCTCCATTTTTTCCTTTTAAAAGATTTTTAATTGAATTATTGGCTTTTTTCAAATCATCTGGATGTACAAGAGAAAAAAGATTTAATCCTTTTTTTATGTCATTTCTGGAGTATTGGAATAATTTTAATGCTTTATTATTTACATAGATTAGTTTTCCATTTATATCTGTCTCATAATACCCATGAGGTAGATGCTTGTTGATTACATTTCGGATTTGTTTATCGGTAATCTCTTTATTATTGACTTTTTGTTTTTTTAATTGCCCTTGTAATTCCCTAATATGCGAAATTAGATCTTGCTTTGACTTTTTCTTGAGATCCATCTTTTAATCACAAAAATATCTTTTTTCTGAGTAGAATAGGTTTGAATTTTTAATGTTGTTTTAGTTAGATCTTGAAAATATTGAAGTAATTGTCATTCATTACACCTATATTAAATAATGGAATCAAATCCTAAAGGGCTGTTCCTTTTGAAAATATATAGTTTCTGATTCATTGGGACCTATTTTTTATAGGAAATCTTCACTCTTGAGTTATTGTCTATAATATTTTAAAAATATATCTATGTTGTGTTCTTAATGATAAATAAAGATTTTTCTCAAAAAAAATGAAGTTCTCAATCATTTAAATCGGGAAAAGGGAGAACATAAGTGTAACGAACCAAAACTTATTTATTTTTTTTATGATTTTCTCCTTTGTTAAGCAAAAATTATTAAAAGCAAATTTAATTGGGATTTGATATAAATTCCAATGAAATCGCAGGAGCATCTATTAAACAATTGAAACAAGCTCCTAATATGAAATTAAATATTAATCTTCAAAGGAAAATGATTTTAAATGGCAAGTAAATGGAATAAATGGTTTACTGATAAAAAAGATCAAATTAAAACCGCAGTGAGATTTGAAAAAAAATTTCCGTTTTATTTTCTTTCAATAACCCTTATAATAATTATCTCGGTTTTAATTCGACTCACACCAGTAATCAATGATGTTTATCTAATTAAGGCGTTTGATCCTTGGATTCAATATCATAGTACTGAATATATCATTGAAAATGGGTGGTATGAATTTTTCAATTGGATCGATTATAAATCATGGTATCCAACTGGTATAGATCGGGGTAGGCTAAGGCCAGGTCTTTTAGGGTCTGCTGCCCTCTTCTATCGTGTGATTAGTGCCCTCGGTATTCCAATAACTCCTTATGAGGCATGTTTCTACTTTCCCGCGTTTATGGGAGGACTTACTGTTCTTGTAATGTACTTTTTAGGAAAAGAAGTGTTGGATAAAAAAACAGGCTTAATTGCGGCGTTCTTTCTGGCAGTTAATCCTGGACATATGCAAAGGACAGTTATAGGCTTTTTCGATAATGAAACGGTGGGTGTTTTTGGGGTTTTAATGGTTCTTCTGTTTTTTATGAAAAGTGTTAAATCGGGGAAAATGATTCATGGAGTTATCGCGGGTTGTTCTCTAGGTTATTTAAGTCTCAGCTGGGGGGGTCTTAGTTTTCCATTTCTCTTAATTCCCCTTTTATCTTTATTTTTAATCTTACTAAATCGATATGATGGGAAACTATTGGTAAGTTATGCATTGACTGAGGGTTTAGGTATCTTCATTTATGTTTTAAACAAACAATGGTCCTACGAAAAGATGTTCAACAGTATTGAGGTTATCGTTCCACTCGGTTGGTTAGCCTTTCTAATATTTTATCATATGTTTTATATTAGAAAAGGTACAGGATTATATGAAAAAATGATAAAAACTGTGAAATGGGGTAGTATTCCTGTTGCAATCGTTTTTGCAATCATTTTCTGGTATTATCCTGATGTTCTTCCTTTTAACCTTGGATCCCGAATATATTCGATAATTAATCCCAATATAAGGGAATCAATGCATATTGTAGCCTCGGTCGGGGAACATATGCCAAGTCCTTGGAGTGTGTTTTATAGCAATTCATTAATTTGCCTTTTATTGGTTATCCCTGGATTTTATTTCGCATTCAGAAGAAATTCAGTAGATGATATTCTTATGGTCATATTTGTATTGACTCTATTTTATTTTACAGGTAGTATGATCAGAATTATTCTTTTGTTTGCTCCCGCGGTATCATTAATTGCTGCGTATGCTCTTTCCAATATTCTCAAGTTTTTTGGAAATCTTATGCAAAAAGAGAAGAAAATTTCAAGAAGAAGAAAAAGGCAATTAAAAAGAACAGTTGGAAAACCCGAAGGGATTGTGGCTTATACAGTTATAGCGATTTTACTTTTTGTTCAAGTAAATCATGCGGTCAAAATCTCTACTCAACAAATGGGATACTCGGAATTAGTTGCAGGTGGGAGATATCACGATTGGGAAGAGGCATTAACTTGGATGAAATATAATATACATTCTACCTCACCTGTAGTTTCATGGTGGGACTATGGCTACTGGATAACTGTTATAGGAAACTCAACATCCGTAAATGATAATGCTACCTTTAATGGGACTAGGATTGGCTTGACGGGAATGGCGATGATGCAGACAAACGAAAGATATTCTGCCGAAATTTTCCGTAGGCTTAGGGCAGAATATGTCTTAGTTTATTTTGGCCATTTAATTAATGGTTTAGGTGGGGATGAAGGAAAATGGCCTTGGATGTTGCGCATTTGTAATGATCATACAGATTATTATCGTGATACCATGGATTTATATAAGGATAATTGGTATAGTACTTCTCAAGTCTTCAATGAAGCAGAATATATTAATTCAAGCTCGGGTCAATATGAGAGTAAATGGTTCGATTCAACTCTGGTAAAACTGATGTTTAATGATGAACCAACAACAATGTCGGCAGCAACCCAGACTCAAACTGGTGCGTATTTTGCTGCACAAATCGCAGGATATGAACAATCTAACATCCAACCCCGGAAAGATGATAATGGTAATCTCTGGTCAACTCATATTCCGGAGAATGGACAGTATGATTTTCAATTCTTTGAAAAAGAATATTATTCAACAAACCGTTTAGTCAAAATTTATGAAGTTGATTATACTGCTCTTGATTCATCAATTGTGGTTTCAGATCCTTATATGGAGGATAATGGGCTCGGCTTTGCTAAAATAAAAAATAGTGGGGAAAAGCCCTTAACAATTGGCGATGTATCCCTTAATGGGCAATTAGTGAATAAAACCATTGAAAAAAGCACAATTCCAATTAACCCTGATGAAGAAAGGTACATATGGTTTAATGCCAATGAAAATAATGGTAATTTTACTGAAACCAACGAAGTTTTTAATGTAGAAGTTGAAGCAAATGTGGAACGAGACGATGGAAGGACTTATTCATTTTCTAATTCCAGTAATGAGGTAGAGATTATTAATAATGATGAGTTGAAATTGAATTCTGATATTAAAATCAATAAAAATGGTTCTCGCTTATTTAGAGGACCTAAGACTGGACAAAATGAGGTAGAAGCATTTATCGAGATGGAGAATACAGGAGATAAACCCATTTTGTTGGATAATATGAATATTCAAAGTGGTCCAGATGAAATTAGGACAAAAAATTCAACCTTTATTCGGGCTAAAAATCAAGATGTTAAATCAGAATCTTGGGATGAAGCAGATTATACCTCAACAAATTTCTTAGTTACTCCAGGCGAAAAGAAAATCTTTCGTTTTGTTGATAGTGTCCCTCCACTTTATGATGATTTTAGGAATACCCGTAATATTTCAATTTCCACTAAAGGGGATATATATGATGCTATTTCATTAAGTTTTGATAAAAAAGGGTATAATTTAGATATTTTAAGTGATAAAAGTCCAACCTACCTACCCGAAAAAGAATTCCTTTATGATTATAATAATTATCAATATTATTCTCAAGTTGATCAGAGGTATTATTTAGATTATTCGGATTCCTCGTATCTCTTGGAAAATGGGGATTTGAAACTCACAATAAAGAATAATGGTGAAGATTCTATTGCTCTTCAAAATCTTTTCATAAATGATTTGCCTATTGATAATAATAAATGGACAACTTTGGGTGGAAATGAGGGATTCTTTGTGGATAAAGGAGAGACGACAACCGTTTCTGCCAATGGAATTGAAACTCCAAGAAATGAACCTGTGAAGATCACAATTACTGGTGAAAATAATGAAACCTGTACATCTGCTACAACCTTTATGATCCCCACTAATCAATCTTCGATGATTGACATTTATAATAAGGAAAATTCGGCAACAGCTCTGCTTACAAATGAAACTATCCGGTTGGTTGTTAAAAATCTTGGAATTGATCCAATTGAATTAGATTCGGTTTTATTGAATAATTCTGAAACAATTTCAATTGAGGATGATTATATCATAAAGGGTGATAATCTGAATTCTAAAAGAATGGAATATAATGATGTTGCAGTATTGAATATTCCAATACCAGAATCAAAGTTTAAAATTAATATGTCTAATGAATTAACAGTCAAACTCCAAACTAATGTTTCTGGTGCATATTCGGAAGTGAATCTTCAATCTAAATTACCTTCAAAATTTAGCCCAATCAACTTTAATCTTTTAACAGAGGAAAATGATGGGAGTGTTATCTTGGAAGGTGATAATTTGGGCTGGAGTGATGCAGATTCCATCAATAATGATCTTCATGGCCTAATTGGGATTGGATTGGAAAATATAGATTCTGTTCAACTTGATTCTATTTGGATTAATACAAGCTCAACAGGTGGATATCAATATGTTCCTGATTCAGAAATTGAAATTTATGATGATAATGATGAATTATTAGATGAATGGATTTTAGAATGTGGAGATCCGTATCCCAATGTTAATTTATATACTTTCGATATCTCTTTAGATGACGCATTGGGATTGAATTTCAATGAAGAAGATTCAGTTTGGGTTAATCTTATAACCAAGGAAGGGTATGAGATTAAGCGGCAATTAACTGCTTAATTCCTTTAAGATGTCCAAATTTTTTCTTTTCATCTTTTTTATCATTTTTGTTCAATCTCCTTTTTTTTCTAAATCTTTTTTTTTGGTTTTTCTCTTTTAGAGTATATGGAAAATCCCATTAATTTGAATTGGTCGTTTTTAGATAGGAAAGAATATATTAAAAAAGCCCGCAATAATACTTTTGACTTAATTATTATTGGTGGGGGAATGACTGGTGCTGGTATTTGTAGGGAAGCTGCCTTACGGGGCCTTACTTTCATTGTTTTGGACAAAAATGATTTTGCGTTTGGGACCTCCTCTCGGTCTAGTAAATTAACTCATGGCGGATTACGATATTTGAATAATTTACAGTTTAAAGTCGTAAGAGAATCCACCACGGAAAGGAACTGGTTGAGAACACACTTTCCGAACTTGGTGCGCCCTCTGGCGTTCAACCTCTATTCTTATGAGGATTATATGTACTCGCCTTTCAAAATAAAGTTAGCTTTTAAATTATATCATATGTTTAGTGATTGGTTTTCAAAATTCAAGAATTACCATGAGCCGGTGGTACTTTCTAAGGAAGAGTTTTTCAAGTTGGAGCCAAATGTGAGGAAAAAGAATTTTAAAATGGGCGGTTATTATTATGATTGTAATTGTGATGATGGTCGATTAGCAATGGAAACCATTAAAGAATCTGTTTTCCTTTCAAAAGGAGAATCTGTTGCCCTTAATTATACTAAAGTAGATGATTATATCTACAAGAATGATTTAATCAAGGGTGTGAAAGTCCAAGATCAATTATCAGGTGAAGAATATTCAATCAAAGGGAAACAAGTTGTAAATGCGACTGGAATCTGGGCAGATGATCTTCTGGATCCTCTCTCTGTGAAAGAAAAATATATACGCCCCACTAAGGGAGTCCATCTTATTATTAAAAATGAGAGGTTGGGAAACACTCAAGCATTTGGACTCCAATCCAAAATAGATGGGCGGTTTTATTTCATTTTAAGAAGAGGAAAATATACAGTTATTGGAACAACCGATACCGATTATGACGGGGATTACAATTCTCCAGAATGCACTAAAGAAGATTGCGATTACCTTTTAGATGGTGTAAATTTCTTATTCCCTGATGCTAATTTGACCGATGAGGATCTTATTTCTACCTACGCAGGTCTTCGCCCATTAGTGAGTGATCCAAATGCCGAAAATCCCTCTGATGTATCTCGAAAACATGTTATCAAAGACCATCCTAGCGGTTTAATCTCTTTAATGGGAGGAAAGCACACAATTTACCGAAAAATGGGCGAAGATTTATTGTTCCATTTAATTGATAAAGGCATCTTTGATAAAAACAAATTTGAAAAGCAACAGTTGAAAAAAGGATATAGTATGCAAAAATTCTTGGTTGGTTTAGAGCGAAAAGAATTTGATAAAGAATATTTAAGAGGTAAACATGAGGAGATATATCCGGATTTAGATGAATTAATTTTAAGACATCTTCATCAACAATATGGAAAGCAAGCCTTTGAAATTCTAAGAATAATTAAGGAGGATCCAAAGAAAGGGGAGCGTTTGTTTGAGGAGAATGAATTTACATACGCTGAGGTTGAATGGATTTGCAATAATGAATTCGCACCCAGGCTGTTAGATATTATTACAAGAAGGACAGAGATGTGGCTCTATGTTCATTATTCAAAGGCGAAGGAATTGGCAGAAAAAGTGGCGGAAATTATGAAAGAAAAATATGGTTGGGATGATGAAAAAACAAAAAATGAAATACAAACCTACGTAGATTTTGTGGATGATTGGGTTTGGATGGAATAATAAATAATATACCAAAGTAAGGGAAATATCTCCCCCATATTTTTTATCTTTTTGTCCCTATTATGCCCCCATTAGCAACATTTTTTTTTCATTTCATTTTGAATTCTTCAATATCTTCAAAAATGAATTCAAAGTATTCTTGAATGAAATCTTCAAGATTTTGAATAGAGGGTGAGATTCCGGTTCTAACAAATATCGCAGTTGCAGCATTAGCTACAACGAGTGCCTCTTTTGGACTTAAGTCTCCAATCAAAGACATTAAGATTCCCGCATTAAAATGATCTCCGGCTGCAACGGTATATTTTGGATTAGATGTATAGCCTTCAGTAACCCAATAATGAAAACTGTTATCATTGCTGGAACCGGTTATTGTAGCAAAATGTGGTTCGTGAATTACCAAATAACTTAGATCCAAGATTTGATTGATATTAATCCCCGCATTGAAATAGGCATTATCTTTTTTTCGATCAATTGGCTGGCAACCTTGATCGGAAAGAACTTCAGCAATATCTATGGCCTCTCTATCATTGAGACTTAAAACTACGGGGATAAATTCATCAATTTTTCCCAACAAGGAAAGCATTTCTTTGATGTCTTTTTTAGATCTTTTCCCTAAATCTGCTGGATCTACGAAAAATAGTTTATTTTCAGGATTTTTCACCTTGGGGAGAACTTCCTCAATAAAATGCTCAAATATTGAATTCATCGTGAGCATTAAGCTCCAATGTCCGTTACCAATGGCATCGGATTGATTGAATGCGCTTATCAAGTTCTCTAAGCCTCCTACTCTATTTACCAAATTTTTCCATGTTATTTCAAATATTCCGCCCATATCTTGGGACATTATTTTCCCATCAGAAAATTCCATGGCCAGGGTTTCCCCTGGGGTACCAATACTGTGTAAATTTACATTTTCTGGCAGTTTTTTAAAAATATCTAGAGGATCTGGATAACCCAAAGCTGCATAAAGATTCACTGTAGAAGATGGTCCCATGTTAGCAATTGCCCTTGCCATATTAGGTGCAAATCCTCCTCCAATCTTCTTTTTAAGTACTCTTTCTATTGAAGTTGAACTTCCAGAAGTATCTACTATCTTTTTTCCGAAATTTTCCATTTTACTATAAATTTCTACTTCATTTATATTTTCTCTATTCTTTACCATGTTATACAGAAGATCTACATACCCATCAAAACCCATCATAAATCTCATCTCTGAGATTGAGGATTCTAACCCTTTTAATTGATTCTGAGCATTTTTTACGGCTTCTTGCGTGACATCATATTTATGTATTGGTTGATATTCTCCCATAAAAATCAAAATTAAGCAAAAAACTAAATTATTTCGTTTTGAAAAATAAATCTAAAAAATGGTAAATGAGGGTTACTAAGGAATAATTATTCCACATCAAATGTTCTAACCCTTTGCCCTTGCGCTTCTTGACTTATCATAGTGTTCATTACTTTTTCCATATTATCGATAATAATGGTATAATATTCGTCCCCTTTTCCAATCTTGAGATTAATTAAGGCCAGCTGGGCGTTCATTGCCGTCTTCATCACCAAATCCAGTCCTTTATAGATTAGGTTTGGGCTCCAATGGGGACGCATGGAACTCCACCACAACCAACAACTATGTAAGGCTCTATCATAGAAATAACGGGAGGTTTCATAGTAGTTCATGAAAGATTGGTTATTTTTGTTTTTCCTTACTTGCTGTTCAACGATATCCATTAATTTAAATAGGTTTTTGAGCATTCTATACTCGAATTTATGGAGGGGATTTAAGGGATGGGTCCAGAGTGGATAAGGAACATTTGAAGCAACATCATCCCCCATTGTACTCCATGTAGAGGCGCGAATTTTGGCATCATTATGAATGGTAAATAAATCTTCTTTCTTTGATTTCTCCAGCAAGTCCGAAATAAGTTTAATTTCAATATTAGGATTATCCTCGATGAGAGATATTGCTTTTCCTAAAAAACTGGTTTCATAATATTTAATATGATGGCCAAATGTCTCCCCATCCATTGCGGTAATAACATAATGATCATTCTCTGGATTTTCATAATCATTATACATGAATTCTAATTTATTCACAAAATTTTGGGCATTGATTTTCTTAAACGCAATCTCATTACTGAGATACGTATCCCGGTAAAGTGCTATTAATCCGCACTTTGTTTTTTGGATGTAATCCGTTGGCCATTGTTTTTGATTTGCAATTCCATCCATGATCATCCAATCATATCCTAATGAATTTACTGTATCACATATTTTAGGTGATACGGCCATTTCGGGAGGGAAAAACCCAGAATCTTCCCAAGATTCATCGATATGATTTTTTATAGTTTGTTCATTTAAT
>CAZEPC010000030.1:0-21693 GCA_964513765.1 uncultured archaeon | reverse complement strand
AAGATGTAACCACATCCGGTAGGTCCATTCGGGAGACGGTTCCAATCCTCAAATCAATAGCAGATGTTAAAATTGTCGGCTTAGTCATTTCTGCCAATCGGATGGAGAAAGGAAAAACCGATAAAGACGCCCTTAGTGAGTTAAAAGAGGAGTTTTCCATGCAAACCACGGCAATCGTCAATATTCAAGAAATCATTGAGTTTTTGCACAACAAAGAAATTGACGGGAAGATCATAATTAATGATGATAGAAAAAATAAAATTCACCGATATCTGGAAAAATACGGTTCGGAAGATGCGCTCTCTGGCTAAAGAGCCTAAAGAGGATACTAATTTTATTCCTATATCATATTAAAAAATAAATAATTATTAGATGTTGAAAACGAACACCTTGGGGATTTGAAAGTATGAGGACACGAAAAAGTTTGAAGAAAAAAGAAGAAGAAGAAATGCGGAAGAAAGAGATTCGACAAAAAGTCGGAACCGCCTTAATGATTATCGTTATTGTTCTAATCGGCAGTATGTACTATATTTTACAAGCTGCCCTTAATACGGAGAACCCAATCGTCGTGGTGACCTCCGGTTCGATGGAGCCTGTAATCTCGGAGGGGGATTTACTTTTTATTAAATATAAGGACCCCGGCGAAATTAAGAATGGGACTATCGAAAATAAAGAGGGCGATATTATCTTGTTTGATACCAGAGGTGCATGGTCCAACCCTAGCGACCAATATGTTGTCCATCGGGTTGTCGGAAAATTTTACGATGATAATACCCAAAGCTGGTATTTTTATACGAAAGGTGATGCGAATCCAACCGTTGATCCCCCAGGTCCAATCGATTATACTCCTATTCCCGAAGATAATATAATTGGTGTCGTAGCCCTTGTCGTTCCTAAATTAGGGTGGGTAAAACTGTATCTCGACAGGAATAACTTAACAATTCCACTTATGGTAATACTAGGTGTTCTGCTTGTTATCTCCATTGCATGGGACCTTACCCATCCTGAAGAAGATGAAAATCAGAAAAATGAGAAGAAAAAGGAAAGAGAAATCGATCGGCTGAACAAGAGGATCGAAAATCGGGTTAGAGATCCCCAAGATTACCATCAATCCGACAATGACGACAATGTGGGCGATTTGGGGATTTAATTCTCATCAACCACTTTTTTCCCTTGTTTTTGTAATCTTTCCCGTTCAGTTTCTTTGCCTTTATTGATTCTTTTGATGTGACCTGAGGCTCCTACCACATCACCCAGATATGTGAGAAGATAAGCAAACGGGAAGAAAATACACCACAATAACGAGCTAATCAATCTAGATGAGATAAGTTTCCTTTTCTTGTTGATAATGTGTGGGAGTCTATAATACATAAGTTTTTTTTGGTTTTTTTCACTCACGATTCCTTTACGATTAAATCCTTTTTGGTATTTTTCTTGTTTTATAAGCGAGCGGAAATCCCGGTATATCCAAATGAACCAGCCCGCGATGTAGTCCTTTGAATTGAGGGTACGGATAGTGTAATCCAAGACTTGTAATTGTTTCTCTTCACTAAACTTTTTCTGCCGGGTCTGGTCTGCATGGAATCCATATTTGGCCCCCGCTCCAAACTCCGTGTAAAATAGCGGTTTATCAAAGATCGGGGTATGAACAATATCTACGATAGTATTGATCATTTTTACGGATCCTTTATACCATCCCCAATACATATTAATAGCCCCTACATCCGCATATCTTTTCGTAAGATCACAGAACATCCTACTCGAAACAAATGTGACTATTCGGGTATCATCGAATCTCCTTACCCAATCCATCATTCTTTTAAAAAATCTCGAACACTCCCTCATTTCAATTGGTACTTCATTCCCCACACTCCACCACACCACACTGGGGTGGTTTATGTCCCTTTTTATAAGATTTCTCATTTGTTTGGCTGCGACCTTAAAGGTTTCGTTGCTTTTATAATCGCCAAACCAATAAACCGGTATTTCTTCTAATATTAATATCCCAAGATTATCGGCAATTTCATTTAATGCCTCATCATGCGAATAGTGGGCGGTTCTTAGGGCATTCAAACCGAGTGATTTCATATTTTTAATATCTTTTTCTCTTTTTTCGTAAGGGATGGTCCTTCCGTATGGATGATATTCTTCGTGAAGACTAATGCCTTTGAAATAAATCCGCTTCTTGTTTAAATAGACATACTTTCCCTTGATCTCAATTTGCCTTATGCCGAAATGAGTTTCATAAAGAATTTCCCCTGAAGACTCGGGGTTTTTACTTATGACTTTCAAATAATACAAATTGGGATTATCCGGACTCCATAATTCTGGCTTCTTTATTATTTGTGAAAGTTCTCCCTTTCTATTCTTCTGCAATACATCACCCTCAAATAAAACGGACTTATGATCTGTATCAAGGATTTGCCATCGGAAGGAAAGATTCCCGATTATATTATATTTTATCTCAATGATACTTTCTTGGAGAGATTTGACCGTTGTTTTAATAACTATATCGGTGATTCGGTTCTTATGTAATCTCAATAATTCAACGCTACGGTAGATTCCTCCCCAATTGAACCAATCAAAACAATAATCTGGGACTTGCCCCTTCCTCCTCGTGTTATCTGTTCTCACAACGAGAAGATTGTTTTTTTTCTTTAATTGCTGTGTTATTTTAAATCTGAACGGGGTAAATCCTCCATGAAACTCCCCTAAATACACCCCGTTCAACCATGCCTGTGTAATATAATTTGCTCCTTGGAAGTTGATAAAATTATTAAAAGATGTTTTATCCTCCGAATAAGTCAGATTAAATTCGTGGAAATGCCAAAATATGCCCTCATAAATATCATATCCTTCTAATAGATTAAAACTATTTGGGATGTGGATATCGAGTAAATCATTTTCCAGAGGATCATAATTTTTTGGTTTAAACCATTCCTCTTCAATTCCTACATTTCCTTTATCGGCTTTGCATTTCCATTTTCCATCCAATTCAATGCTCTGCATCTTAAAGGATATAACCGGGGGAATCTAAAAAACTTTTCTGAAAGAAAACATCTTCTTTATGGAAACTATTGATCAAGATTAAAAACTAATTTATTTTAAGCTAGATTTTGAACTTCATGTGAGCTAAAGTGGCAAAAAAACGAAAAAATAAATACATTCCTCATTTGGCCGAGTTTTATTTCAAACCCGATGATGATTGGGGTGTGAGAGAGGCCAAAAAATTATATTCCCAAAATCATCAATCTGAACAAATTCCCGGAGGTTCGGTCGATTGCATCCTTTACCAAAATTGCATTGATGGGATGGAAACGATCCCGGATTCTTCGGTTGATTTGGTGATTGCAGATCCCCCTTTTGGCATCGATTTTTCAGGAAAAGAAGCAATATACAATAGAGATTCAGATAATGTAGTGGAGGATTATCACGAAGTTGAAGATAATTACAGCCGCTTCACCCATCGCTGGATCTCCCACCTTCCGCGCATCATGAAGAAAAAGGCAACCGCGTTTATTTTCTCGGGGTATACGAATTTAAAAGAGGTGTTAAATGCTGTGGATTCATCCGGCTTAGAACTTATCAATCATATCATATGGAAATATCAATTTGGGGTGTTCACCAAGAGAAAGTTTGTTACCAGCCATTACCACGTGCTTTTTCTGGCCAAAGACCCCGATAATTATTATTTTAACCGCATCGAGCACTATAACGAAGATGTATGGGTCATCAATCGTAAATATCACACAGGTCAAAAAAAGAATGGAACAAAACTTCCCCTTAAAGTCGTCCAAAAATGCATAAATTTTGCATCAAAACCGGGAGACCTAGTTTTTGATCCCTTTATGGGTAATGGAACAACCGCAGTCGCTTCAAAACGGACGTATAGGCATTATTTGGGCTTTGAAATGAATGAAAAGCTAAGACCCATCATTGAACATAATCTCTCCTCGGTTAGACTGGGATCCGCGTATAATGCATCTTATGGAGAAAGATTGCCTTCTCTCGAGGACCTTGGCAAACAGAGTGGGTATAAACGTGCCTATAAAGAATATCTAAAGAGAGAAGAAAATTAGATGTCCTATATTTTTCTTAAATCCCATCTTGCCCTTATATTTGTCAGAATTTAACGAAATGCGAAAGAAGCAAATACTTCAATAAAACGACTGTCTAAACCAGAGCAAGAGGAACGGCATCTTTATTACAGAGGATCTTCTGTAATTAATTGTAAAAAGAATTTATGCAGTGGGAGCGGGATATTGATAAAAATGTGATGGAAACTCTTTGCTAACTTTGCTGATCGTATATGTAGGCGTCAAATTGGCCTGGCGCTACGTCGAAAGAAGTATGGCAACAACGATGAAAATACTCGTTCTCACTACCGCCCCATCCAGAAGTCTCAAACAATAGAAGAGTAATATCGACTAAATTGTTAATATTTATGAACCAATTTTAATTACTTTTAATATGAAAAAGAAAATGAAATACGCGTTAGTTTTCCTTTTACTTTCCGTTGGCACGGTAGTTGGCTGGTATTTTACTTCATCGAGACAGAAAACTTGTACCACAAACGCTGTTTTTGACCATACACCAATGAAAATACAAGACATAGATTATCTAACGCCCATAGGCGTTCTTGGTCCTCCCGGGCATACATATCCCACCGACCATATGTACTTTTATACCGATTGGGAAAAAGAAGGCGCAGTAAAAATATATTCCCCCGGAAATATCACCCTCACAAAAATCAGCAACACAGTTTACACCCCAAAAGAAGGCAAAGAACCAGTTCGCCCTTGGAATACCGACTACGAATTGAAATTCACTGCATGCAGAGAGATTTCGGGTTTATTTGGTCACGTGGTTAACCTCACTGACGAATTACAAAATAAGATTGGCGAAATTAGCGAGGAAAACACGGAGACGTGGAGTACCGCGGACGAAACAATTGTATCCTACGATAAAAGGGTGGATATCAAGCTTACGTCAGGGGAGTTAATGGGGTGGGCTGCACCTCCGGGAGGTGCATTGGATTTAACGCTACTAGATTCTCGTGTGTCAAATTATTTTGTTAACAAAGACATTCAATCTTACGAAGAGCACATTGTGTGTCCTTTAAACTATTTTACCGAAAGTGTTAGAAAGCAGTTAGAACCGAAACTAGGTGCAAAATATCCAGGGGGAGATAAATTTTGCAATCTGACACTTGATCAATGCGGAACAATTGCGTTTGATAAAGATGATACCGCACAGGGCGTTTGGACGATTCAAAACATACCTGAAGGATTGAGAAACGAAGACGTTGGACTTTCTTTAGTAAATTGTTCTTTAAATTCCTCAAAAGGTGCGATATCTATTGGCTCTCATGGTTTCTCTTGGGATAGTTCTGTCTATTACTTTGAAAAAAATTTTACTGAAAAGGGGAATCGGGACTTTTCAGAGGTTTCGGCAGATGGCAATGTATTTTGGTATCAAATACTCAACTACACTGCCCATATATTAGAAGACCAATGCATACTGATAAAGCTAATTGACAATCATAATTTAAAGTTTCAATATGTAGATTTAGATGGGCTTGAATTGCCATCAGATCCCACGAGCTTGTGGAATCGTGATGGGAACGATTTAATTGACTTTGTGAGATGATTTTACAATCAAGATATTGGTTAAGACTAGATAGGCACTCTTTTGGGCTGTTGAAATTGACTCCGAACCACTAGAATTTACTGAAAATTAGATGTCTTATATTATTGGTATTATTGGAATGAGAAAAGATGAATACAAAGAAGATGAAATCTAACCCGAAGACCATCTCCGAGTCCGATCCTTTATCTAAAGAGCAAAAATTTGCTTATGCCATAGGACAAATCCCCCAGAGTATTTTTTACGGGATATTCAGCATCATGTATATTGAATTTTTCTGGGAAGATCTCGATCTTAGTTATAATTTGGCTGTAGCTGGGCTAATTGTGTATGCGACCATAAATGCGGCAAATGATCCTTTTTTTGGGTATATTACGGATAAAACTGATGTCGATCGTTGGGGGAGTCGCCGATTAATCTACATAAAATGGGGGAGTGTGGTATGGGTTTCATTTCATTTTTTTCAGATCCAAATCCATAAATATATATACATTTTTTGATTTTTTTATAAGATGAAAGAAATTTTTTCTACAAAGGGATAAAAATGTCTCCATTATTTTATTTTAGTTCGAATGAGCACTCCAGAGTGCAGTCTGAATCCCCCCAATCTGTTAGTTCCGATGAGATCAATACCTTATTACAACAAAACATAAGTGCATTTGAACAAGAGGAAGAGGTAGGAGAAATCTTGAATCTTGATTTCTTAAGGGAGGAAGAGGACGATATTGACCAGCCTCCTACCATGGAAATGAAATACCTCAATCCATGGGAGAAAGAAATCCTCAAAAATTTCCTTGAACCCTTTTCAATCTCATGTAATCTCGATGAAATTGACCGATATATACGCATTAATGAAGATATTACCATCGATGTCAAAAGAGGACATATTACAGATCTAAGTGTTCGGGACATCCCTTTAAATCATTTTCCAGAGGGATATAGGAATCTTCCATATTTGGAAGGTATCACCCTTAAAAACTGTAATATTAAGAAGATCCCCTCTTGGATCGGGGAATTACAGAATTTATATTTCTTGAAGCTTCCCGATAACGGGATAAAATTCATCCCAACCGAAATTACTTATCTCCCAAAGCTTAGAGTGCTCAACCTCCACAACAATAACATCCGCGAATTACCCGACAATTTAGGAAATTTAAAAGAATTGAGAAGCCTTCGAATAAAAAATAATAACCTTAAAACCCTTCCAATCGGATTCGGAAACCTCCATCGGCTTGGTAAAGTTTCAGCCGCCGATAATCAAATAGAAAGATTACCCGAGGACTTTTTCAACGGTGGGAATTTACGGTCCGTCAAACTCCAAAATAATAGACTAACCGATTTGCCCCAAGGAATCCGTAACTTTCTCGGCTACGAATACCTTTATTTACGGGGAAATCCCCTGAAAACAATTCCAGAATCTATTTTGGATGTGGAGTATATGAAATTCGAGTTTTCCGTCCATATTGGCCCATTTTCTTATTATATTCCAAAGGGGAAAAGTAACAGAAAATTTTTTGAATGGTTTTTTTCCTGGAATCCTTCAACTCTCGTGGAAAAAATTCGGCACAATCAACATAATTCGTTGAAGAGAATGTGCTGGCACCCTGATTTCCTAAGAAATATGTATTGGATTGCCGAAAGGGTAAGTGATATAGAGAATGAGGCAAAAAATCGATTTGAACAAGTTATGCATGAGTGTATCAAGAGATTCCAGCAAAATTGGGATACTCTTATTATTCCCTAATTATTCAAATGTTATTTGCAAATTATCCCATGCTTACCATGGTTATTGATGAAGATGAATTACACACGGGAAATCGCCGGGAAGGTCTTTTTATGGGGGTTGGATCCTTCCTCTTCAAACCAGCCGATTCGTTGGGTCCCATTATTAGTCTTTCAATATTGGAGTGGATTAATTATGAGAAAAATGCCCCCACCCAGGCAGCTCCGGTTTTAAATAGCATTAAATTTCTCTTATTCGTAATCCCAGCCATATTCGCTCTTATAAGTCTTATCTTCATCTACTATTTTCCATTACACGGCTCTTATTTTAAAGATATCCAGCTTAAGTTAAAGACCATTCATAAAGAGAAGAAAGAAGATTATTTCTTGGGGAGAAAATGGCGAGGAAAAACCTAGAGTTTTCTCTTGAAAAAATATTTCTAATCAGAACTATTTGAGTTTATGAAACTTTTTAACCTATTCAACTAATATCTCCATATGAATTTCAATCCAATGAAAAAAAGAAGATCAATGTTACTCTTTTGTTCATTATTTTTCATAATATTCATAGGTTCGATGGGCCTCGTATCGGGAGATATTGACCGATCATCCTATTTAGAACCAAGAGAGGCAGAATACTACGACTTTCAGTATGACAATGAAACTGCTCTGGCCAAACAAGAATCAGCAAAGAAACTGATAATTAATTTTGAAAACAATAAAGATATGTTTAAATTCCAATCTTCATATCCCTTAAACGTCTATCTAGTCAATGAGAGTGAATATTCAGAGTTTCGCTTCAATGGCTTTGATGAGGGCCAAGAAAATCTTATAAAAATGAATTGGTCTTCTGTAAAGGAGTTAAATTTGGAAATCACATATGAAAAATTGAAAGAATTTGGGTTTGAGGGAGAAATTGAAGTGGATCCTGAGGGGAAAAAGAAAAAGTTGATCCATGTGTTTGTGATTGTTTTCAACCCAAGGGATGAATTAGCAGAATATTATTTGAGGTACGAGTATGAAAATGAATTAAGCATATTTCTAAATGAGTTTTTCCGGCACGTGGTATTTCTCTGCTTTTTGGGGGTGGGTATAAAATTGTTGTTGGACGCCCAAAAAATCAAACCAGAGAATGAAAAGCTTGCCCACATCTATGAGAATTATGGTTTTGGGCTGTGCATCGGGGGTGTCGCTACCGTGGCATGGAAAATCTATCATTGGTATTTCCAGCTGAATTTAAGTGAGCGGTGGAAGCAAACATTTCGATTTGAAAACATGCCCGCCAATCTTCAGTTGTCGAATAATTATCTAACTTGGGTTACGTTCACCGCTCTGGGTCTTTCAATCGTTTTTATGAGTAACACTATCGAGCGCGATGTGCAACAAAAGAAGATTCCTTATTTTACCCTTTCTCTTATATTCATGCAAATTGCGTTAATTATCGGTATTTTGGTTCCAAGGGCCCTTTTAGTAATCTTCCTAACCTGGGTGGCAGTGGTCATTTTCACGGTGTTCAATATCTTTATTACCTATATAAAAATGTTAATTAATACCACGGGGGAGGTCAGAAAGAAAGCAATTTTTATATTGGTGGGCTTAATCTTGGCTTTTGGGCTAATTGGATTGAGAGATTTCATTAGACCAGAGTATATAGGAAACGGGCTTGGGGTAATAGGTATATTCATGTTGTTTCAAGGGATAAAAATGGATATAATTGAAAAATAAGATAAGCAACGGTGATGAAAGGAAAAAAAGTTTTTGGGTGATATAATTAATTTAGAGCTTTTCCATTTTTTTCATGGTTTTTTGGCGGTTTTCCTTACTCTCTTGAATTTTATCTTGGATTTTTGCCTCTTCTGCAAGCTTGAGTGCTTCATCAAAGATTTCAAACGCTTTTTCATATTTTTCCTCATCGAATAATTCCTCTCCAATTTTATTGAGCTCATCACTGAGGTTTGCAATGGCATCGATGTATTCTTGATAAAAGTCTTGAATGAGGTCTTGGTCTTCGGACTTTTTGATTACATTATAGGCAGTTTGATAAATCTGGGCGGCTTTTTTCCAATTCTCGTTAGCCATAGCAGTGTCTCCCCTTTCATTCAATTTTTTACCCCATTCCTTTAGAGACTTCTTGTATTCCCGTTCATATAATTTGGTAAATAAGGTTGAATTGGCGTTCTTGACCATCTGAACCGATTCCGCGTATAATTTTATAGCATCTTCATATTTTTCTTGATCCAAGAGCTTATCCGCTTTTTTGTTAATTTCTTTTCCACGTTTTTTATAGGCTTTTTCCAATTCTTTCTCGTATCTTCCCATCAAAAAATCGTTTTCTGCTTCTTGAGCCAAGTCAAAGGAGGTTTCATAAAGATTCACGGCTTCCTTATAATCCTCTTGTTTCATAAGTTCATCGCCTTTGTGGTTGATTTCTTTTGACCGGTTTTTGTAGGCTTTGGCTAACTCTTTCTTAAATTTCTTGATTTTCCGATGGTCATCTGTTTTGTTTATGAGTTTTCGAGCTTGGGTGTAATAATCGACCGCACTTTCGAAATCATCATTTTTTAGTGCCTTATCCCCCTTTTCGTTAATAAAATCTGCCCAATCCTCGTAAAAATCATTCATTTCTTCCTTATAATCTTGATTTTTACTAGAATCAACATTAGCTGAGATTTTCTCAATCATTTCCTTATAAATAGATTCCGCCTCTTCCCACTTCTCATTATCTATAAGACCTTGGATCCTTGGCCGTAGAACTTCCTCACAATATTTTTCCTTGGCTTTATAGTATTCTTTCCGGTAGCTTCTTCTTTTTATGTCTTTGAATAGTCCCGACCCTGCCTTTTGAATGAGGCTCCATGCTTTCTCATAGGCGTCCATTGACTTTTTATACTTTTCTTCCTTGAATAGTTGATCTCCTTCTTCATTCATTTTTTCTGCCAACGCGTCAATTGAATCTTGTAATTCTTTGGTATATCTCTTGGCTTTTCGATCCTTTCCGGCTTTTTTTGCCATTTCAATTGATTCTGTGTAAAGTCTAATGGCCTCTCCGAATTTCTCGTTTTCGTAAAGTCCATCGGCTTTTTCGTTTAATTGTTCGTATGGTTTTTTTCCAAACATGAATTTAACTCCTTTTTGTTTCTCTTTTAGCTTTTATTTCGAAATTATAAAAATTTTCTTAATCCTCCTAATTGTTCAAAAATCCAGAATTAGAGATATAAGAATAGATCAAAAAAAACATAAAATCTCTTGTTGCTTACTATTGCTTAGTTTTCTTCAGATTTTTCCGCATTTGGAAGAATCTATGTTGCATATTGCTATATTGCTGTTCCTTACTAACTTCAAATAGGTGTTTATTTAATACTCACAAAGTTCTCTATTCCTTGCTGAATCAAGTAATTCCTGAGAATGTCGGATCTGACTTGGAAGAATTGCTTTCCTTGGGCTCTCATTCGGATGATCAAATCGTGGAGTCGTCTCTTGAAGAGCTTGTATCTTTTTCTCTTGCTCATCAACTTCATCCTCCATTTTGTCAACGTTCCCTCGCTTTTTTCTTTTAAATCATCTGCGATATCTCGGGTGATTCCATTTTGATGAAGCATCCCTAATCCGCCGATTGCAAATTGTTTAAACCAACGGAACATAATACTTCGGAACCAGCCAAATTCCTTGGAAACGGCCCGCCTCATCATCCCTCCCAGGTAATCTGCGTTATTATAATATTTGGAATAGGCCTCCGCCACCAATTTGTAGAGATCAACAAAATTAATCTCATCGGTTTTCATCATGGGGAAGAAAAGATTATAATATTTGTAATTATAAGTACAGATTTTACCTTGTTTCTTCATATCCTCAAAGAATGGCGTTCCAGGAAACGCAGTGATCGGGGTAAATTGAACGAATTCCATATCAAGAGATCGGGCAAAATCGATATTTTCCCTAACCATTTCTACGGTTTCTCCCGGAAAACCGATAATCATGCCTCCAAACACGGCAATTCCGTGTTCTTTGCACATTTCTACTGATTTCTCAATCATTTTAATGTTGGTTTTCTTATTCATCTTGTCTAAACTTTGCTGATGAACACTCTCTATGCCGAGAAATGCCATTCTCATGTTGGCATCCTCCATTAATTGACAGAGCTCGGGATGCTTGTATAGTGTATCGACCCGTGTCTGACAAGAGAACTTTATATGATGATTGATACGGCTTTTAATAATTGTATTGAGTATTTTTTTAGTGCGGTTTACGTTAATGGTAAAATTATCATCGTTGAAGAAGATAAAATCCCACCAATCCCGGTCTATGCTATATATCTCTTGCATAACCCGCTTTACTGATTTCGTACGGTAATAGATCTTGTTTTTGTCATCCTTCCACATCTGATGGATACAACAGAAATTACAGCTGTGGGGACAACCTCGGCTGGTTTCCATCAACATGACACGAGCTCCCATATAACTATATTCTGTTTTATTTAATAGATCCCTTCTGGGTATGGGAAATTTGTCTAAATCGGGTTCTAACGGTCGATCTTCATTATGTATTATTTTTGTATTCCCGTGTTCATCTTTTTCTTGATAAGAGATTCCTTTTATTTCTTCCTTTTCTAAATGCCCTGGTGCTTTACTAATGAAGTCAATAAGTTCCTTAAATGTATGCTCTCCCTCGCCCCGAACTATATAGTCCAGCTCTTCATGCTTCGTCACTTCATCGGGTGCCAAGGTAGGATGGTAGCCTCCAATGATAGTTGTTTTTCCCATCTTCTTAGCCAATCTCGCTACCTTGTAGGCGTGGTTTATTTGAGGCGTCATAGAGCTGATTGCTACCACGTCATGTTCGGCGATTAGGTTTCTAAATTCATTATCGTCATTTGATTCTACTTTAAAATCGTATAAAGTTGCATTATGTTCGGGAACCATAGCAGCTATGCTTAATAACGCCAGAGGTGGTCCCTTGATCACAAAATCTAATCCCGATTCAATTTTTCCGGGATTTACATATAGTATTTTCAAAATAAGTCCTCAAGACTACCACAATGATCTTTCGTTTAAAAACTTGATTTATTCTTTGGATAGATTGGTTCATTTGAAGGAAAAAGATATCTAAACTAAGATCAATTAATAACAGATTTTGTTCCCGTTAATCTAAAGGGAAAAAACTACAATATCAATATAATTAATAGTAAAAAAAATAGTAAGCTGAAAAGCGAGGCTGAGAAATGTGGGGGTGAATTCCTCGACGTGAAGGATTTACCCATTGAAGTTCATAAGGTTTTTTTTATCCTCGTTGTTATTCTTAGATACTGATATAAAATGAAGAAAAACTATTGCAGATGGTATGATTCTACTTCTGCCATCAAAAGGGCCTATGATAAGGGTTTAATTGATGAAAAGTGGGTTAAGGATTATTGTTGGAACGGGGGAAAGAATTGTGTGAGGAAGAAACGTTTTGAGAAAGAAGGATATGTTTCGCCGGACTATGTCCTCCCCGATGGTTCAGAACATCCGAAATTAAAAGAAATCTATGAAAAATGAGGTATTGCTGTTGGCTGGTTGATATTTCCCCAATATCAAACTATGAGTCAGATTTTTTTCTTAATATTCATTACTCTTTGTTAATGTTGAAGCCCGCATTGAAAATTTCGACAAATCTCCAGGAGATCAATGATCTCCTTGTCAAATATACTTCATTTATCAATTATTTTTTTGAAGAGATTTCGTCATCCAATATTTATGTTGAAACGGTGCAAGATGGTTTTATCGTATTTTGGGAAAGTAAGAAACATTTTGAAGATGCTTGGCTTCCCTATTCCGATGAAATAATTAAAAAAGGAGAAAATCTCCCTATAGAAGAAAATTTTTTGCTTCGTTTGGGACCTCCGGAAGAAGAATTTCCCAATGAGGGATTTCTGGTTAGTTTTGAAAGTGTCCTTGAAGAAACAGAAGAACAATTAATGCTCATTGAGAATTTTTACAAGAATTTGAATTTAAATTTGGGTGTGGACAAGATCCAAACAGATGGTCATAACGGGGTTAATGTTTTGTTTGAGAATTTCAACCAGATAAAACAATATACCAGTTTTTTGGCCGTTTATCTTAATCTTGCTTATGATGTAAATTGAAAAAAGGATTAGGTGACAGCGCCCTACCAAAAATTTTTTTATTCAAATGATTCCCTTATTTTTTTCTTATTCCACACATACAAGACAAATACCACTCCTGCCACACAAGAGAAAAGTATGACCACGTATCTGAAAGCCAGTTCATCCCATAAACTTGAGATCTCTCCATTGTCTGAACCAGTCCCATTAGGACCGCTATTTCCGTCATCTTGCTCTGTGCTAAGGAATTGATCTTCCAGGTATTTAAGGACTGTTCTCCCTGTTATATTCAAACTTTCTGTACTTATATTTTCCAAACTGTCATCATGGGTGTGATGATATGGCCATCCGCTGTTTTCATCCCAAAATTCAATGATCATATCAAATACGGGGATCCCCAGCTGATCAAAATAGACATGGTCATCGGTGATACCCGTTGAGGAAAGTCCCAACGGGAATTCATCAGTATACCCCAAATTACGGCCGGCGGAGAATATTTGATCATATAATTGTGAATCATAAGGAGAAACTAAGGTATATTCAAGATTTATCCCTCCCACCATATCCAGCAAAATGAATGATTCAATTGAATTAATGCCTTGGTTTTGTGCGAAGTATTCACCCGGGTTCTGCTCTAATTCGTTCGCCATCCATTTTGATCCCTCGCACCAGTCCCAATTGGATAATCCATAGATCCCCCGACTTTGTCCTTGATCTTCTGCATCGAAAAACATGAACCAAAAATCGCACCCGAATTCATCGGATTGTTGGGAAATTATCCTGGCAATTTCAATAAGAACACCCACACCGCTTCCTCCGTCATTTGCCCCGTCAATGGGGAGGTTTTGCTTTGTAGGATCATCATCCTTTTCCGCTACTGCCCTAGAATCATAATGGGCCGCCAAAATCACCACATTTTCTTCTTGTTGATTTTGGTTTTCTATTATCCCTAATACGTTATTGCAGTCTTTCATTTCTTTATTATCATCTTTACCTACGGTGAAAGGGACTAATTGGCTATGTCCGTAGAAGTCCATTTGATTGGCAATCCATTGAGCACATTGAAGCCCGGCGTTTGACCCGGGAATTCGATCCCCAAATGCAATTTGCTGTTGCATATTATAATAGGCATTTGAGGCATTAAACGTGGTATAGAGTGGTGGTCCATCGTTCGGGGCTGGTTTTATGATTACTTTACTCTTATCTTCATTTCCGTGATCTACAATCTCAATTATGGGGATATGCAAGCTTAGAAGAAAGATTGTTATGAAAAGAATGCCCGTGGAATGCCTATTTTTTCCCATTTATGATTAACTAAATGGTGAAATACAATTTAAATTTAAGGGCTCGAAAAATTGTATGTATGCTTTAAAATCCAAGGAGTAGAAAAAAAAGCGAGTTTGGGATGGGAAATAGTTTATAATTTGCGGAGGATTGTTATTATGGCTATAAATTATTTTATCCCAAACTCTTGTTCTTATTTATTATATAATAATTTTTACTTAAAAATCTTTCTATGAATTTCCATTAGTTTTGGGTTTTGTTCTACAATAAATATTTCCCACTAACTATGTTTATAGGCTAAGAATCGCAATCTTATAGGATTTGTCTAAATCTTTAATGGATTCTTTAGTAGTTTCCATAAAATCAAATTTTTATCTTTAATTTCCTCAGTCATTTTGATCTTATTTTGTAGTTAATAATTTTTCGAATAAGTTTCGGAAGTTTTTTTGGAAAATTTTTCAATTTGGGTGAAAATTATGGTTCGAGATTCCCTAGAAAAAGAGTAAAATGATCACCTATTTAATGTTGTGCTGTACCTTTATCGCTCCTATATTCACTATAGAGGCTCTTATGACTAATCTAAGATGTTTTCAAACTTAACAATCTGATACTTGGGACAAAATCTTAATTTGCTTTTATCTTTCATGTGCCAGTTTTTGGGATATTTTCGGGGAATGTGAATAATTATTTGAAAATTTTTATCATTTTTGTCCTCTTATTAATGTGATAATAATATGTTAGGATTATGTCGAGGATTTAGAGGAATTCGGAAAAAAGCAATTATTCTGATTTCTTTAAGTCATGCTGGATGCTAGTCTGTAGTGGAAAAAAGATCATTTTGTATCCTTCGTTTATCTCATTTTAGTAAAGAAAAATCTCATAAATAATTTCAGCAATCATTAGTTTCTTCTAAAAAATTATCTATTTGACTTTTAAGAAAATTCTCAAATTTTTCATCATAAGGAAAATTTATTTTCTTATTCAAATGTGTAAAAAACATTTCACACTTTTCGACTTTTAATCCATAGATTTTGGAAAATAAAAGTGCATATAAACCCACTTGTATCATCGTGAGATATTTCTTTTCTTTCCAAATATCACCTGTTTTAAAATCGGTTATTTTGATACATCCCTCGTTAGAACTTATCCAATCTGGCTTTCCCCAAATTTTAATGTTCTTTTTGTATTCATATACCAAATTTTCTTCTTGCATTATGGGTAAATAAACATTTATCGCCCTCTGTAAGGTCTGAATTGAGGATGATCGAGTTCTTATAAATTCATGGAGCCTCTTGAGAAGAGATTTTAAGTTTTCATAACTATCAAACAATATATTCCCGAACCATGCTTGTATTTGGGGGTATTTTTCTTCTTGAAGTTTTTTAATTTTCTTGAACAAACATTGAAACATTCCTTTCCTTAATATTTTCCACAGATCATTTATCTTTTTCCCAGCACTGAATTGGAGAGGAAGATTTGGGAGATATTCTTTAGTGAAGTCTTCAAAGGATTGATGGACTAGGGTTCCCTTAATACTATTATAACTTTTTTTGTAATTAGGTGGACTAAGTCTCTCCCAGAACCTATTTCGCTTAATATGGCGATTATTTGATTTATTGTGATTATCAAAATTTGAGATTTTATTTCGAATATTGTTGATAATGTCACTCACGGAAATATTTAAACCAAATGTTTTTTTGTGGTTTTCTTCTTTGTGGTTTTGTATTACTTTCATATGGTTTGTTTCTTTTCTTTTCCATTGCATTGGAAATTGATCTTGGTTTATATGAATTATCCAGTTATCCTTATTCGAGGTATCCACTTTAAAATACGGGGAACATAAACTTTTCAGTGCTGAGATCATTCCGTGGATTTCCCTCCTTCCTAAATTCTCTTCATCAGAGAACAATTTTTTTTTGATTTGCTTTTCATTAGCAATAAATTCCTTCAATAAATAGTGGGCCAATTCCTTTACGTGTTCATCTCTTTCAAATTGAACATCATTAAATATTGGATTTCTTCTTAAAGGATTTTCTTGGTTCTTCTTCTTTGTATCCTCTCTTGATTCGTATTTTGGTTCTTTTTTTTCAAGATGGGAATATACATCATCCATTTTATATACGATTTTTTCCGTTTCGGTCATTTTTTATCTCCTTTTCCTAATAAATTTTTGTTTCTAATATAATTATAGGGTTTTGCATATTTAAGCCTTCGCTTTTTGGGGCGTTATAATCAACGGATAGCTACCTCTTTTTAGCTTAAGCTATCTGTCACCACTTTTTCAGTAATCTACCCAGAAATAGAATGCTAAAGTCCCCCTTAACTCGAGTGAAAAAAAATTACTCGAGTGAAAAAAAATTACTCGAGTGAGAAAAAATTGCGAGAGTGAGAAAAAATTGCGAGAGTGAGAAAGAATGGTCGAGTGAGAAAGAATGGTCGAGTGAGAAAAAATTGCTCGAATGAAAATGCTTGAGTGAATTTTACTTTTTTTTGAAAACATAAACAAAAATTATTTGAAATCTGCTTGTATTGATACATTTAGATAATTTTCAATGAATTTGACAAAATGGAGGATATGATTATTCAAGCATTTTTCGAACCAAATTTCACGATTGCCGCCGATATTTTGAGATACTCCAAGAATATAGTAATACTCACCGGAGCAGGCATTTCCACAGGATCCGGCATAAAAGATTTCCGAAGTCCCAATGGATTATGGCAGGAATATGATCCTACGGTGTATGTAGACTATGAAACGTTCAAAGAGGATCCCTCTCTTTATTGGGAAGTGGAAAGAAAAGTTATGCCATCCTTTAAAAAAGCCAAGCCGAACAAAGCCCATAAAGCCTTGAAAAAAATGGAGAAAAAAATCAAGAAAAACGGAATGGGTGAGGTCAAGGCAATCATTACTCAAAATATTGATAATTTACATCAAGATGTCGGCTCTAATGCCCCCATCCTGGAACTACACGGGAATGCATATGATGTAAATTGTCTTGATTGTGGTGCGCAAATTAAAAGAAAAAAAGTTAATAAGATGCTGAAAAAATCGAAAAACGTCCCCACTTGTCCAGAATGTGGGGGTAAGATTAAAACCGATGTAACGCTTTTTAGGGAGCCGATTGATACAAAGACTCTGGAAAAAGCACGCGATCTTGCTAAAGAATGTGATACTATGCTCATATTGGGGACCTCGCTGGAAGTATTTCCGGCTAATGAACTCCCTGTTTTGGCCAAAATGAACAATGCGAAATTAATTTGTATGAATAATGAGGCCACGGTGAAAGATAGGTATTTCAAAGTGAAAATTATTGGCGATCTTACTAAAACCCTCCCCGCATTGGTCAAGATGTTATAATAGAATAATTTAATTAATAATAACAAAAATGATAATAATAAATAATTCATACTATGCCATGCTACTAACCCGAGACAAATAAGAATAAAAGATATATAGGATAGGCAAAATAATAGGAAGCGAGGAAACGAGAAGATGGGAAATCAAAAAGAAAAAGGAAAGATAAAAAAAATGCTAAATGGTGAAGGAAAAGCCCATTCTCTGGATGATCTTGATTTCGGAGACCGGGATTTTCTAGAATCCCAACAACAAGGCCCTAAAGAAAAGAACCATGACAATATGCATAATTCCGATAATGTGGGGAAATTAAAATCCTTTTTCTATGAGAAACTTGGGTTCTCTTTCCTAAGGGATCAAATACCGGAAGAGGAATTAGAAAAGAAGGATGATTATGAACAGAAAGATTATACATATTGGCAAATGGAGCTGGACCTCGAGAAGTACGGTGATGAATTTGAAAAAGAAATTGAACAAGCAGAAAAGTCCGGAGTCTCAGTAAGAGAGGCCACTGAAGACGATTTGGAGATTATTGCCAAGCTATACAATAGAGCATTTATGAAAGGCGATGATCCATGGAGTCCTATTACCCCCCAACAGGTAAGAGAAATTATGAATTACCGGAATAGTTTTATTTTAATTGCCAGCGTACACGGAGAAGACGTTGCTTTCATGATTTTGGATTTGGAGGGGGAAGATAATGAAATTGGAATTATTTGTGGACTAGGGACAGATCCCACTTGGAGAAGGCATGGCTATGCAAGGCACTTGGGCTTGATTGCGTGGCATATCTTGAAAGAGAAAGAGGTAGAAAAAATCCGATGCGAGGTATATGAAAAAAATATTCCCTCGCGGGAATTGATTGAATCTCTTTATTTTAAGAAATACGGGGAAAAAGTATATCAATTTTAAATAGTTCTCCACCTCGCTCTCAAGTTTATTCATCTTTAAAACCCCTTTTTTGTCTTTTTGACTTAGTGCCATATTCAAGCAATGTGAAGAAATTTCCTCTTCATTTATTTTATCTTTAAAACATCTTTAAAATCCCTTTTCTCTCTTCATTTATGTTTTTGTTTCCTCACTTTTTTATATCACGATTTTCAAGATTTATATAACAATCAATATCAATGAGTATATTTTGTTGGTTGATCTAAGAAATAGGTGTTAAAAATGGTAAATATGGATAAAATGTATCAAACGGCGGACTGGAAAAAGGAAAAGCATGTTCCAGTCCTTTCTATCGAAGGTGGAACGAAAAAAGGGGAATGGATCCAAGTTCATGCCCAAGTTGGACAGGAAGTTGGCCATCCCAATACAACTGGCCATCATATAAGTTGGATTAAATTGTTCTTTAAACCAGAAGGGGAAAAATATCCTTATGAGCTCGGGCAAGCTAATTTCAATGCTCACGGGGCCTCTGTGAAGGGTGCAGATTCAAGCACGGTATACACTCATCATAAAGGGTTATTTATGTTTAAAACCGAAAAACCCGGGACATTGATCGCGGAATCATATTGCAATATTCACGGTCTTTGGAAAAACGAGATGGATATTAGCTTTTAATATAGGATGAATGGTTTAATCCCAAAATCATATATTTTTTTAAGTGTTTTTTCGCTTGTTGATCTCTTGAAGTCCCTCGTTTTCTCTCATTTCTTAATCAGTTTATAAACTAAAATCCCTATCAACAACCCACAAAGTTTTTCAATTCCATCTCCCATTTATTATTAGAGATTTTATGAATAAGAAAAGCAAACTTATTGGGCTGATAGAATTTACCTTCGGCATCATTCTTATCTCCATGTATCTTTCATTTCGAGGATCGCAAGACACACGGGGCTTTATTTGGGTGTTTGTTATTACTTCGGCTGTTGTTGGAGTGTTAAGTATGGTGTCTGCGAGAGCTAAATATCGATTGCTCATTACGTACATTGCGTTTATGTTATCATATTTTACTTGTTATTTTGTGTTTTTCCCCGATGTATTCAGTAGAATTGAAATCGGTATTATATCCTTAATTATCATGGCACCTCTGTTCCTTTTTGTGATTATCCAGCTCTTTAAATTTGAAATATGGGGGAAATTTCGACCAAAAATTACCACGAAATGGCATGTCATCCGATTTTGGTTGATATTTGCTTCCTTGTCGGTATTAATCACGGGCATTGTGTTTTACTTTTACCCTGATTTAAAAAAATATGGCAATCTTTTTATCGCACCTGGTACCTATTTTCTGGCCCCTTTTGGGATGCTTGTGATGGGTTATGCAAATTATGAGGTTATCGGAAGGTTCGGTGAATTGGATAATCTTGAAAGAAAATCCCTTTACCTCAATATTTTCACATGGTTGTTGTACATTAGCTTTTTCTTTAATTCTCCTTCAAGCAATCCAATTGCTATAAATATTGTTTTGGTTGCGTTACAAGTGATAACCCTTCTATATGTGATCGAGGAAAAAAATACCCATAAAAAATTATATGAAAATTTAATGGAATATAACCCCATTCGCCCCAATAAAAATTCATTCAATGAGGCGGTTGCGGGGTTTATAGTCATAGTAATCCAAGTAGGTGCCATTGTTTATATGGTTTTTGTGGTTATAACCGCTTTCGATTTGTTGCAAGTGCAGTCGTGGTCTGAATACCTAATTGAATGGGAAATCACTATCGAATTCGAACTCCAAAAGGATCCCTTCATGTTCCTCTATTTCTTCATTGGGATGGCGTCTAACTTTCTCCACAAAACTCTCCAAAAAGGCCAGAGTATTTTTAAAAAGTAGTGATTTCCCCTTTCTTTTCTAATCTTATTCGCCCTTCTTTTTTTTGATTAATTTTTTCCTTTTTGCTCTTCTCTCTTGTGCCTCATTGTACCGACGTTTCTCTTCTTCGGTCTCAGGTTTTATTGGGGGGATTTTTGTGGGTGTTCCCTCCTTGCCGAGAGCAACAAAAGTCAAATAGGCGGAGCTAACATGAGTCATTTCACCGCTCTCAAGATCCTCCGCATCGACCCTCACGCCTACCTCCATTGATGTTTCACCGGTATAATTTATGGACGCCTTGGCCATTACCACATTCCCTATATAGACAGGACTAAGAAAATCGATCCGATCAACAGAAGCGGTTACACAATTTTTATGGGTATGCCGTGAAGCGGCAATATAGGCTGCCTCATCGATCATTTTCATTATTACTCCCCCATGCACATTTTGGGCGGGATTGGCTTGTGATGGATTCATCAAAGACGAGATTTGAACTTTTGATTCTGCCACACAAGACATTTTACGATTGTTCATATCAATCAAAAAAGAAGCCCGGTATTTAAATTGTTATTGGGAAAATGTTTCAATGGGAAAGGTATTTTTTAGATCGTGAATAATGAAAAGCTATGGCATTTTTAGATGAAAATTATCTCATGACCAATGATACGGCAAAGGAAATCTTTGAGGAAATCAAGGATTTACCGGTATTGGATGCACATAATCATGCAGATGTTACCGAGATTGCCGATGATGAAAATTATTCGGATATTTGGTTTGTTGAAGCCGCCACAGATCATTATGTTTGGGAATTACTGAGAAAACGTGGGG